>CP007711.1:309491-618983 GCA_000770195.1 Candidatus Malacoplasma girerdii
TAGTCATAATTAATCCAAATGCATTATCACGAAGAACAATATCAAAAACACGTTTTTCAATTTGTTCTGGCTTTTCGTTTGGCATAAGTTCTGTTAAACGTTTGCGGTGTTGTTCAATAATATTTTTATCAGCACGTAATTCGGTTACGGTTACAGATTCAGCATAGTTTAATTTGCCAATCATTTTATAAGTTGATTTTAAATTCATATTTATATATAGTGGATATATCTTAAATTAATTTTTGTAAAGTTATTTAAAAAATTTTGCAAAAGGGTTTTTTCCTTTTTTTAATTCGATGCCAACATTTTCCATTTGTTTACGGAATGTTTCTCAAGTATTAATTAGTTTATTGAATTCTTCAGGTTTACGACCAGAACCTTTTAAAACACGAATTTTTCGATTTGGTTGTAATTTAAATAATCTTGGGTTACGGCGTTCATGCAATGTCATTGAATTCATTAAAATTGTTCAAACACGAATCTTTTCTTCAGCTGCATCAAAATCTTGATTTTCTAGCGATTTGCTGTTGGGTAACATCTTGGCAATTGAGCCTAATGAACCTAATTTTTGCATTTGTTTGGTTTGTAATAATAAATCCTCAAGATCCATTTTACCTGCAATCATTTTGGTAAAAGACTTTTTAGCAAAATCTTCATCAATTACATCACGAGCTTTTTCAGCTAATGACATAATATCTCCCATGCCCATAATTCGATCAGCCATTCTATTTGGATAGAAGATATCTAAATTACCCATTCGTTCGCCTACTCCCATTAATTTAATTGGAACATTCAATAGATGTGTTAGACTTAAAGCTACTCCACCGCAAGCGTCACTATCTAACTTAGTAATAATAAAACCAGTTAAATTAAGTTTCTCATGAAATTCGCTTGCCACATTAATCATGTCTTGTCCACTCATTGAATCGACAACCATTAAAATTTCATCGGGCTTAATTGCTTTTTTAATAGCTACAAGTTCATTCATCAATTCTTCATTAGTTTGTAATCGTCCAGCTGTATCAAAAATAATGAAATTATTGTTTTGACTTTTAGCAACTTCAAGAGCTTCAAATGCTGTTAAATTAGGGAGATTTATTCCTTTTTCATAAAAATCACTGTGTGTTTCATTTGCAAGAGTACGTAATTGATCAATAGCGGCTGGTCGATAAACATCCAGTGCTACTAGTAAAGGTTTCTTATTGAGTTTATCAATAGCATGTCGTGCTAATTTACCTGCAGTTGTTGTTTTACCTGAACCTTGTAAACCAACTAACATGATTTTAACTGGATTAGTATTAGTAACTAAAGGCTGTAAGTTCCCACCAAGAATCGTTTGTAATTCATCATGAATTACATTTAGCATAAATTGTTGTGCATCGGTATTTGGTCCAACAATCTGGCCAATTGTTTTTGCACGAATATTCTTGATTAAATCTTTAACAACTAATAAATTAACATCAGCTGAAAGTAGAGTAATTCGAATTTGTTTTAATAATTCAGTTACATCTTCTTCAGCAATTGTCATGTCGTTTAATTTTTTCGACATGTGTTTAGCAACGATACTACTAATGAAACTCTTTAGCATAAAAATTTAACTTACTTTCAGTTGATTAAATAATAGTTACGTTTACCTTTTTTTAGGTAACTGAATTTATTTACTTTTCCTAAAGCATCAGCTTTACTAATTACTGTATTTAGATCATTAATAATTTGGTTATTAACACTTATTCCGTTAGAGGTAATTAACTGACGTGCATTTGTTTTACTGTTGCATACCCCTAAGTTAATTAGCAAATCAATAATGTTATATTGATCATTAGTTGCAGTAAAACTTGGTAGATCATTTAAACAATCAAGCAAGGTATTTTCATCTAACTTGTCAAGTTGATTGTTAAAAAATAACTCACTTGTATGCATTGCTTTGTTTAATGCTTCAAGACCATGAATATCTTTAACAATGGCTTGAGCTAGCATGTTTTGGGCATAACGCTTAGTTTTATTAGCTTCATGTTGCTCCATAATTTCTTCAACTTCATTAACCGAATA
Organism: Candidatus Malacoplasma girerdii; assembly: GCA_000770195.1. Taxonomy (NCBI): domain Bacteria; kingdom Bacillati; phylum Mycoplasmatota; order Mycoplasmoidales; family Mycoplasmoidaceae; genus Malacoplasma; species Candidatus Malacoplasma girerdii. The sequence goes on from CP007711.1 coordinate 311,541, forward strand.
AAATGTTAAAGCTAATAATAATTTCTTTACATCACTATCTTGTTGATTAACTAAGAATTGATACATCTTATAAGGGCTAGTTAAATTTGAATCAAGATAAATTGCACCGCTTTCGCTTTTACCAAACTTAGTACCATCACTCTTAGTTAATAAATTAACAGTAATTCCAAATGCATCGTTGTCATCACCAAATTCTTTGCGGATTAATTCAATTCCTGTAGTAATATTGCCTCATTGGTCACTACCACCTAATTGACAATGAATTTTGTGCTTTTTATACAGTTGTAAAAAATCATATCCTTGAATTAACGGATATGTAAATTCTGCATAACTTATACCGCTTTCAAGACGTTTATTAATCACTTCTTTTTCTAGTAAGTAATTAACGTTAATTTCTTTGCCAACGATACGTAAGAAACTAAAAACATCCATGTCTTGATAAAAAACACGGTTATTAATCACTTTGGCATTAATTAGTTTATTAATTTGGTTACTAATAGCTTGTTCATTTTTTTCTAATGTTTTTAAATCAAGAAGTTTTCGTTCAGTTTTTTTACCAGAAGGATCGCCAATTTGACCGGTTGCCCCACCAATTAAAGCATATATGCTATAACCATAATTCATGAATCTTTTTAAAGTAACAAGCATCAAGTAATTACCTAGGTGTAAAGAATGAAAGCTTGGATCAAAACCAACATATAATCCAGCGTTCTTATCATTAATAAATTTTTGTAATTTTTTGTCATTAGTAATGTTGTTAATGACATTACGTAATGTTAATTCTTTAATTAAATCCATACATTTATCTATTCTATTTTATTAATAAAAGCTAAATAGTTGATAGCTAATGATGATAAATATAAATCTTGGTTGCTAAGTAAAATCTTTTTGAGTTGTTTTTCACTTAATCACTGGTTTTTGCTAATATTTTCAAAATATGAACCATCACCCATTAATTTCCCATCATTAATATCAATTCCAGTTAAGTCTACTAAATAGTGATATACAATTTCATTCATTTGTGTTGAGCTTGTTGCACAAATGCAGTGTTTAATTTGCTTTTTAGTAATTAAATAATTTGTTTCTTCATAGACTTCTTTTAAACAATTAATTAGTGGTGTTTCTTTTTCTTCAATTGACCCAGTAACACAACACGGATACAAAGTGTGATCACAAATAAAATCATTTCTATTTTTTAATACAGGTAATGGTTGAAATCGCACTAAAAATTCATATTTTTTTTATTTTTGCGATAACATAATATTGCTGTAGAATTTATTCCTTTACGTTGTGCATAAATAAACCCACGTGGAGTTTCATATAGGCTTAATCATTCGTTTTTATATAAACATTTTGATCGTTTAGTTTTCATTATTAACTCCAAATAGCATAATCCGTCTTTTAAATTGATCTTTTATTTTCAATTTATCAAAATACATTTTTGTCTTTTTAATGATTGAATAATCATTAACAAAATATTCAATCATTTGTAATAATTCATAAAAACCAATATGTTTTACTTGGACTTTAAACAACTCGTTATATAGGTTATTTAAAGCATTTGATTGGTATTCAATCTGCGTATTATAAATAACGTAATTATGCGAAATTTTATTACGAATAATTAATAAATTATGAATAAAGTCAATAAAGCCATTAGTATTACGACTACTAACATTAAATTGTTCACCGATATAATCAATTAATGAAGAATTCAAAGAAATAAAAAGATTAAATGTGGTAGCGAAACTTCATGTCACACACATTAAATCAAGTGGCAATTCACTTCACATGCGATAAATGTCACTGGTACCTTTAACTTTATAAGCTTTAGTTAAATCGTTAATTGCACAATGTTTAACCAAAGCATTCATAAAGTTATCAAAGCTAATTGATGGGTTAACTGTATCTAAATTAACTAAAATTTTTTCTTTAATGTATTGAGGATTTAATTTCATTAAACAGTGGTCATGTAATTGGTAAACATCAATTAAGCAATAAGCTACCGCTGTATTTAATTGTTTTTCTAATTTAAGAATGTAACGTAATAAATGATTTGCAAAGTTTAGATCAAATTCATAAAAATCAATGATTTGATTACTGCTTGCTTCTTTTTCATAACGATTAACTTTATCTTTTTTTAGAAAAATATGACTATAACCATTGATTAAAGTATTAAAGTTGTAATGGTTAATTGCTTGAATAAGTCGTTTTTCATCATCAATAGTTAGTCCGGTTTTCACTAAGCATTTGATAATTTTTTTACGATCGATAATGTAACGCATAATTTACGCTTCTAGTTATTTATACAAAAATACTGTTCATGCAGAGAAAAATTTATTTATTTTTGTGCAATGTATTCGCCCTATGAAATTTAAAAATTTCACAAAATTTTCTGCAGGAATTGCGTTAGTTTCAGCACTTTCTGTTGGTGTGGTTATATCTAATCCACACACACACACACAGTAGTTTAGTTGTTGAAAACAAAGCAACAAATGATATTTCTTGAAGTATTGATCATAATGGAAATATTAAACCTGTTGATAAAAGGAATGTCACAGGTGCTATAGAAATTCCTTCCGAAGTATCTGGAAAACCTGTTACTGGAATTGGTAGTTTTGCTTTTCGAAATTGCTCTTCATTAACAAGTGTTACTTTTGCTGAAGACAGTCAATTAACTAGTATTGGTTATTGAGCTTTTATTGGTTGCAATTCATTAAAAACTATTAATATTCCAAGCAGTGTGAACGAAATTTATATTGGTGCTTTTGTTAATACAACAAAATTACAAGACATTACATTTAATTGAACTGGCAAGATACTAGACGATATTATTCAAAAAATTAAGAATCCTGTTCACCAAAGAGAATTGACAACTTGAGCATGCATTTTTGCTGATTACAATGAAAAAGAAAAAAACTGATCCTTTTAAAAACAAAATGAATGTTAATGTGCATTTACCAAAAGGAATTAGTAATTTAGACGTTGAAAAATATAAAAATAATTTTCAAGGTATTAGAAATTCTGGCTCTGATTTTCCAGATGGAATTGGTTTAGAACCAACAACAACTCACTGAATTTATAATTCAGACAGTAATTCTAAATTACCATTAATCTTAGGTTTAACATTTGGATTCATTATTCTAATTGGAATTGGCAGCTACTTGGGGTATCGATACTATAAACATCACAAAAACAGTAAATAATAAATAGCAGATAAAGATGCTATTTTTATTTATTTTTATGTAAAATATATTCATTTATGAAAATAAAAAATTTCAATAAATTTTTAATTGGATTAGCAATAGTTTCAAGTGGACTAGCTGGAACTATTCTATATAATTCAAATATTCACAGTAGTTTAGTTGTTGAAAACAAAGCAACAAATGATATTTCTTGAGGTATTGATGGTAACGGAAATATTTGACCAACTGATAGATCAAAAGTTTCAGGTGAAATAACTATTCCTAATACTGTTGATGGTAAAGTTGTTACAGGAATTGCTAATTATGCTTTTATTTTTTGTAACAAATTAATAAGCATTACTATTTCAAATAACGTAACTAGTATTGGCATCGGTGCTTTTGGAAATTGCAGTTCATTAAAAACTTTTAATATTCCAGGTAGTGTAACTAGTATTGCGAATTATGCTTTTCAAGGTTGCAGTTCCCTAATAAGTATTAATATTCCAAGTAGTGTAACTAGTATTGGTATTCAAGCTTTTCAAAATTGTAGTGCGTTAACAAGTGTGAATTTTGCTGAAGGTAGTAAATTGAATAGTATTGGTAAGTATGCTTTTAGTGAATGTGCTTCATTAACAAGTGTTAATATTCCAAACAGTGTAACTAGTATTGCGTTGCAAGCTTTTCGTGATTGCAGTTCATTAACTGATGTAACATTTAATTGAAATATTGACCAATTAGTAACTGGCAAATTAATTCTTGGAACTGATTTATTTAATAATACTTCTTCTAGTCAAACAATTAATTTTCATATTCCATTAGGAACAAAAGTTCAATATACAGGAACATTTACTCGATACATTTTAGGATTTAATATTACTGCTAATTGAATCTCTTATATTCAATGAAGTATTACTAATGATGGTTTAATTTCACCTGCTGATAAAAGACAAATACAAGGTGAAATAACAATTCCTGATACTGTTAGTGGTAAAGTTGTTACTGGAATTGCTAATGCGGCTTTTAAAGATTGCGCTTTATTAACAAGTGTAACTTTTGCTGAAGGCAGCAAATTAACTAGTATTGGTGATAGAGCTTTTGATAGTTGCAGTGCATTAACAAGCATTAATATTCCAAGTGGTGTAACTAGTATTGGCGGTTGAGCTTTTAGTGGTTGTTTCAAATTAATAAGCATTACTTTTGCTGAAGGCAGCAAATTAACTAGTATTGGCAAAAATGCTTTTTGAGTTTGTAGTGCATTAACAAGTATTACTATTCCAAGTGGTGTAACTAGTATTGGTAAAGAAGCTTTTAGCTATTGCCCATTAACAAGTATAGAGTTTGCCGGAAATCAAACTTATGATTGAGTTCCAACAGTAGAAGGTGGCATCACAGTTGGAGGCTATATCATTCAAAAAGGTAATGATTTAAGCACAAACACTGTTGTTGGGTGTTTAGCCTATGGAAAAATTAATATTAAATTGCCTGATGGGAAAACCAGTATTATTGGTAACGCTTTTAGTTGTTGTAGTGGAATAACTCATATCGGAATTTCCGATAATGTTACCAATATTGGTGGAACTGCATTTTGAAATTGCACTTCATTAACAAGTATTATTATTCCAAGTAGTATAACTAGTATTGGTGAAACGGCGTTTGGTAATTGTGATAAAATGGGAACAATTACTTTTAATTGGAATGAGGAGCAATTAATCAAATTAACTCTTGGAAATAATTTAATTAGAAATGATACTTCTAGTCAAACAATTAATTTTCATATTCCATGAGGAACAAAAGATCAATATAAAGCAAAATTTACTAAAGACATTTTAGGAACTAACGTTACTGCTAATTGAATTGATGATATTCAATGAAGCATTACAGATGATGGTTTTATTTCACCTGCTAACAAAGACTTAATTAAAGGTGATGTAACAATTCCTAATACTGTTGGTGGTAAAGTTGTTACTGGAATTGCTAATAGTGCTTTTAATGGTTGTGGTTCTTTAAAAAGTGTAAATTTTGCTGAAGGTAGTAAATTGAATAGTATTGGTGAAAATGCTTTTGAAAGTTGTACTTCATTAACAAGTATTAATATTCCAAGTAGTGTAACTAGTATTGGTGAAAAAGCCTTTCGTGATTGTACTTCATTAATAAGTATTACTGTTCCAAGTAGTGTAACTAGTATTGGCGATTATGCTTTTGTTTCTTGCCCATTAACTAATATTAAATTTACTGACAATGATACTTATAAACGTGTTTCAACAAAATCTAAAGATGGAAAAGAAATTGGGGTTTATATTATTAATAAAAATGGTGATTTAAGCAATAACACTGTTACTGGTTGTTTAGCTTATGGAAAAATTGATATTAAACTTCCTGATGGAAAAACTAATATTAGTGATTATGCTTTTAGTGGTTGCAGTGCATTAACAAGTATTAATATTCCAAACAATGTAACTAGTATTGGTTATAGAGCTTTTAGTGGTTGCAGTTCATTAACAAGTGTTACTTTTGCTGAAGGCAGTCAATTAACTAGTATTGGTAGTTATGCTTTCAATTTATGTAGTTCATTAACAAGTATCGATATTCCAAATAGTGTAAATACTATTCGAGATCAAGCTTTTGATCAATGCAATAGTTTAACTGACGTTTATTTTAATTGAAATAAATTACAACTTGGTAATTTATCTTTAGGGAACTATTTGTTTAGAAGTGTTAGTTCTTCTGTTGCACAAACAATTAATTTTCATATTCCATTAGGAACAAAAGATCAATATAACGCAAAATTTACTCAAAAAATTTTAGGAACTAACATTACTGCTAATTGAATTGAAGATAATCCTCCAGTTCCGAGTTCTAATTCTAATCTAGGTTTAATTTTAGGCTTAACATTTGGCTTTATTATCCTAATTGGAATTGGAAGTTACTTGGGATATCGTTACTATAAACACCGCAAAGCAATAAATAAAAAATAGCAGTTAATTCTGCTGTTTTTTATTTTCGTAAAATATATTTATACATATATTATTAGTAGTAATGTTGGAGGATTATGTACTTATGATGAAACTTAGAAATTTCAATAAATTTTTAATTGGATTAGTAGTAATTTCTGGTGGATTAACTGGAACTGTTCTTTCTAATTCAAATATCCATAGTGGTTTGGCTGTTAAAAACCAAACAACAAGTGATATTTCTTGGAATATTACTGAAGATGGGTTAATTTCACCTGCTGATAAATCAAAAGTTTCAGGTGCTATAGAAATTCCTTCTGTATGAGATGGAAAACCTGTTACTGGAATTGCTAATAGTGCTTTTGAAAAATGTAAATCATTAAAGACTATTGATATTCCAAGTGGTGTAACTAGTATTGGTGTTTATGCTTTTCGACATTGTAGTTCGTTAGTAAGTGTAACTTTTGCTGAAGGTAGTCAATTAACTAGTATTGCTATAGGGGCTTTTTTTGATTGCAGTTCATTAAAAACTATTAATATTCCAAACAGTGTAACTAGTATTGGTTATAATGCTTTTTGAGATTGTAGTTCATTAACAAGTATTAATATTCCAAATAGTGTAACTTTTATTAGCAGTTATACTTTTAAAGGTTGCAGTTCCCTAATAAGTATTAATATTCCTAGCAGTGTAACTAGTATTGGTGATGGTGCGTTTAATTGATGTAGTTCATTGGCAAGTATTAATATTCCTAACAGTGTGACTAGAATTGGTACTAATGCTTTTAGAGATTGTAGTTCATTAAAAGAAATTAACATTAGTGAAAACAATTTTTATCAAAAAATTCCTACAATGGAAGACGGTAAAGAAATTGGAGCTTATGTTATTGCCAAAGGCCAAGATCTAAGCACAAGTGCTATTGCAGGATGTTTGGCTTATGGAAAAATTAATATTGAACTTCCTAGTGGAAAAAGTAGTATTACTGATAATGCTTTTATGGGTTCTAACATCACTGAAGTTAGTTTTTCTAAAAATATTATCAGTATTGGTCATAATGCGTTTTCAAATTGCATGTTTTTAACAACAATTAATATTCCTGATACAATACTCAATATTGGAGCTTCAGCATTTACAGTTGATCCAAACTTAAAAAGCATTTATTTAAATTGAACAGGTGCAGCATTAGATGACATTATTTATAAAATTAAAAATCCAGAACAAGTAGTCACACCAAATTGAGCATGCATTTTTGCTGATTTGAGCAATGACAACAGTATTGGTACTCATTTAATAAATAAAGAAAACGCAAATGTTTATCTTCCTAGTGGAATTGACCAAGCAACTATTCAAAAATATAAAGATAATTTTGTTGGGCTTAAAGAAGATAAACGCCGACAATTACTGATAGGTGTTGGTTTAGATCCAGCAACAACACATTGAATTTATAATTCAAATAGTAATTCTAAATTACCATTAATTTTGGGTTTAATCTTTGGTTCAATTATCTTAATTGGAATTGGAAGTTACTTGGGATATCGATACTATAAACACCGTAAAAACAGTAAAAAATAAATAAAAAAACCACAAAGTTTACTTGTGGTTTTTTATATTGTTTAACTAATGTATTTAAGCCTTATTGTTTGAACCGAATAAAGTAATTTTTTCAACAACTTTATCCATAATTGCATCAGTTCCTGGTTTAAGTAATTTACGTGGATCAAAGCCTTTTTTATCAGTATCAAGATCTTTGCGTGCTTCAATATATTTTCGTGTCGCTTCAGCAAAAACTAATTGACATTCAGTATTCACATTAATTTTAGCAACACCAAGACTAATTGCTTTTTTAATCATACTTTCAGGAATACCTGTTCCACCATGAAGTACTAAAGGAATTTTATTAGTTTTATGGTGAATTTCAGTTAACAAATCAAAATTTAATCCCTTTCAATCAGCTGGATAAATTCCATGAATGTTACCAATACCAGCAGCAAGACATGTAATACTTTCATTAGCAATGGTTACACATTCATTAACGTCAGCTTGTTCACCGCTACTAGTTACTCCATCTTCACTTCCACCAATGCCACCAACTTCCGCTTCAACACTTGCTTCATATTGATTAGCTTTATTAATTACTTCTTTCAATTTAGCTATATTTTCATCAAAAGGAAAGTGGCTTCCATCAAACATAACACTACTAAACCCAGCATCTAATGCATCAAGCGCACCTTGATAACTTCCGTGATCTAAATGTAAAGCTACTGGAACAGTAATCTTTAAGTTTTTGATCATGTCGTGTGTCATATCAGCAACAGTTTTAAAACCACACATATATTTAGCTGCGCCTTCACTTACACCTAAAATAATTGGGGCATTGGCCTTTTGAGCACCTAATAAAGAAGCTTTAATTCATTCCATATTATTAACATTAATATGGGCAACGGCATATTTTCCTTGAACAGCTTTATTAAGCATGTCAAACATATTAACTAAAGGTTCATATTTTTTCATAATTTTATTCTTCTTCATCTCCATCTACTGTTTTATCATTTGATGATTTTAATAATTTACCGACATTTTCATAAGTTGCTTCTTCTTCATCATTAATTTCAAATTCAGTCGCATTTTCTTCATTAATTTCAATGTCTTGTTCATCTAATTCTTCTTCATCATCATTTAAAGTTGGTTTTTCATTAACTTTATCATAACCTTCTTCACAAATTTCTTGGTTTAAATCATAAAGCATGTTTTGCATATTATGCTTTTCATCCAACTTTAAGTACTCACTTAATCTTCAGTGGTTTCTTCCACAAAAAATAAAGCGTGAGTCTTGCATAATATCACTGTAAAATTCACCAATTTCACTTTCAATTTGTTCTTGACTATAACGCATTTTTTTTGTTACAAGATCCCACAAACTTTCAAATGAAAATTGTTCTTTTTTAAAATTTTGCTTAGCAATGTCATAAGCAACATCAATTAATAATCGACTCATAGATTAATTATTTAAAAGTATTAATAAGTATATAAATATTAATCCTTTTTATTACTCTTAATTCATTTTTGTAATAAATCTTCAATTCCATTTAATGTTGGAGTATAGAATTTTATTCCCTTTAATGCATCTGGTAAATACTGTTGGTCAACATATCCACCATAATCATGCGGATACTTATATCCTGAGTGATTTAATTTACCAGCCGAAGCATAACTCTGATCTTTGATATGGTTTGGAATCGAATAAGTTTTCTTACCGACAGTATCAAGCGCCATATGAATTGCCTTATATGCTGAATTTGATTTTGGACTTAAAGCCATTTCAATTAAAATACAACCATATATTTGGATACATTCAGGATAACCAACTATTTCAATAGCTTTAATACCATTAATAACACAATCACATAATTGGGGATTAGCTAAACCAATGTCTTCATAACAACAAGCAATTAAACGACGATTTAAACTGACAAAATCTTTTTGCTTAATTAAAATGGCTCCATAATAAAGCGCTGCATCAACATCACTACCACGAAGTGATTTATGAAGGGCTGAAAGTGTATCATAATGCATATCACCATAATGACTAGCATTAAAATTATTGTTACTAAAAATCTTTTGAATTAGTTCATTAGTAACCACAATATCACTGTATAAATTAATTAAAATATCAATAATATTTAAAACATTTCGATAATCACCGTTAGCTTGTTCACAAATGTTTCATAGGGCATCATCGTTAATTTTTAATTGAATTTTATTGCTTTTAATTAAAGACTGTAGATGATTAAAAATATTATCAGCTTTGAGCGGCTGCAATTCTATAATCTGGCATCGACTACGAATTGCTGGATTAACAATAAAATAAGGGTTTTCAGTCGTACAAGCAAATAAATAAATTATTCCCTTTTCTAAAAAAGGTAATAAAATATCTTGTTTATCACGATTTAAACGATGAATTTCTTCACAAATTAAAATGTATCCATTGCTAGATAACTTAGCCAAGTCTAAATATTGATTAAGTTTTGTTTTATCATCGGTTGCAGCATTAAAAATAGCATATGGAATTTTTAATGCTTTAGCAGTTGCTAATGCAATTGTTGTCTTACCAACCCCTGGAGGACCATAAAAAATTAATGAATATAGTTTATGGTTTTTTACCATGCGATTAATTAAACTATCTTCATTTAACAAATGATTCTGACCAATAATTTCACTTAATTCATTAGGACGAAGAAATTCAGCTAGTGGTTGCTTATTATTCATAAATTAATTCTTTTAATTGATTATAAGTCTTACCAATCATATTTAGGCGTTTAAATAATTGTTTATGGTTCGCATAACTAATATGTAGTGCTTGACATAATTTAGCTCGTTTTAATTTTGTATCTAAGTTTAACTTTAAATAGTCGGTTCAATTTAAAGTAGGTGCTTCTTTTTTAGTAAATGTGCATGCATTAGTAATCGCATCAATAATTGCTTGATCGCTTGCTTCATTGACACCATGTTTTTTCGATTTTCAATCCTTGAAATCAATAAAAGCCTGCTTGCATGATTCTAAATGTTCAACTAATTGTTTGCGAATTTTTTCACCCATGTAATCGGGATCAAGAAATAAAATAACGCCACGTTTTTTAGCAACTAATTGAATTAAATTAATTGTTTCTTTTTTAAGAACTGAACCATTGGTTTCAATGGTATCAACATTAAAAAGTGATTGCAAGCGGTTTGTATCAGTTTTACCTTCAACAATAATTACTTCTTTAATTTGCTTTTTTTCTTTATTTTTAAACAATTTGTTTTGGCACATTTTGGATTTAAAATTTGGTCACTAATGCAATGATTAAATGACATCATATATTCAGATAGTGATTTATTGTGACTTACAAGAATATCAACTATTCCAGCTAATCAATTAGAAATATCAACAACAACAACGTGTTTATCTTTAAAATCACTAACATAAGGAATAGTATTGGATAAGTATAAAGTTTTAATTTCGTTATTTTTAAAACAAGCTTTTAATCTGTCTTTAGCTGGGTCACTTAAAATTCCATGTGTTGCTAATACATTAACACTTTTTGCTCCCTGCTTTTTAGAGATTTGTGCAGCAAGACAAATGGTTCCTGCTGTATCAATCATATCATCAACAATTAAACAATCTTTATCTTTAACATCTCCTAAAACATTTAAAATTTCTGCTTGGTTTGGTTTTGGACGTCGTTTGTCTAAAATTGCTACTGAACAATTTAACAATTTAGCAATATCACGTGTTCTTTTTACACCACCATAGTCTGGAGCTACCACACATAGGTTAGAATGATCCAATTTCTTAATTGCTTCAGCTATCAGTAAATAACTTACTGATAATGTATCTACAGGAATACTAAAAAATCCTTGAGTTTGGGAACTATGAACATCGAGAATAACTACATGATTTGCCCCAGCAACTTCTAATAATGAGGCTAATAATTTACTGGTTATAGGCTCTCTTCCGTTTGCCTTACGATCTTGTCGTGCATAAGCATAATAAGGTGTAATTACAATAATTCGTTCAGCTGCAGCACGTTTTAATGCATCTAGACAAATTAATAATTCCATTATAGATTCATTAACAGGTTTAATTAATGATTGCACAACAATAACTGTTTGGTGACGAACAGTGCTATTATGCTTAACAAAGATTTCACCATCAGCAAAATGATTAACAGTAACATCAACCATTTCAATACCTGTATATTCAGATATTTTATTGGCCAAATGTTTCCCACCAGTTAATCCTATAATCTTAATATTTTCGAAACTCATACTTAATACATAAATTTTAGGATTTATTAAGAAAAAATAAAATAATTAAATTAATAAATTTAATTTTAATCAATACAGTGAAATTATTTTCAACACACTTAGAAGTTTCACAAAATTATTTATCGGATTTTTATACATTTCTCTATTCCTATTGGTATTGTTATTCCTAATTGAACACGAAATAAATAGTAGTTGAGTTGTTAAAAAGCAAACAAGTGATATTACTGAAATTTTGATAATAGTAAAAATATTAAATCTGCGATAAATCAAAAGTTTCAGGTGAAATAACTATTCGTGTGAATTTCATATTGAAATAAAAATAAAACTGTTACCTTAATTGTTATTAATGTATTTAATAAATGTAGTTAATTAGCATACATTAGTATTCAAAATAGTGTAACTATTATTGATGGTTATGCTTTTGGAGATTATTAAAGTTTAATTAGTGTTTGCTTTGATTAAAATAAAATACAACTATTAGGCACAATTTTATTTGTAATAACTCTTCTTCATAAGCAATTAATTTTTATATCCATTAGGAACAAAAAACAATATATAGCAAAATTTACTCAAGACATTTTAGGAACTAACATTACTGCTAATTGAATTGATGATATTGTCCCACCAACTCCTACACCTACTAATTCATCAAATCTAGCTTTAATCTTAGGTTTAATTTTTGGTTCTATTGCTTTAATTGGAATTGGAAGTTACTTCGGATATCGTTATTACAAACACCGTAAAAACAGTAAAAAGTAAATAGCAATTAATTCTGCTATTTTTTTATTTTTTATAAAATATATATGACTTATGAAACTTAGAAATTTCACAAAATTTTTTACAGGAATCGCATTAATTTCAGCGCTTCCTGTTGGTATGGTTATATCTAATCCACACACACACACACACAGTAGTTTAGTTGTTGAAAGCAAAACAACAAATGATATTAGTTGAAATATTGATGGTAATGGAAATATAAAACCCTCTGATAAATCAAAAGTTTCAGGTACTATAGAAATTCCTTCCGAAGTATCTGGAAAACCTGTTACTGGAATTGCTAGATTTGCTTTTTGAAATTGCACTTCATTAACAAGTGTTACTTTTGCTGAAAATAGTAAATTAACTAGTATTGGTGGAAGTGCTTTTGAAAGTTGTACTTCATTAACAAGTATTGTTTTCACTAAAAATAGTCAATTAAATAGTATTGTCGATAGTGCATTTAGTCGTTGCAGTGCATTAACAAGTATCAATATTCCAAGTGGTGTAACTCAAATAGGTCCAAATGCTTTTGATAATTGTGTAAAATTAACAGCTGTTAATTTTACTGATGATAGTAAATTAACTAGTATTGGTGCTTATGCTTTTACTAATTGTAGTGTATTAACAAGTATCACTATTCCAAACAGTGTAACTAGTATTGGTGGAAGTGCTTTTGAAAGTTGTACTTCATTAACAAGTATTGTTTTCACTAAAAATAGTCAATTAAATAGTATTGGCGATAGTGCATTTAGTCGTTGCAGTGCATTAACAAGTATCAATATTCCAAGTGGTGTAACTAGTATTGGTTTTATGGCTTTTAATAGCTGTACTTCATTAAAAAACATTAATATTCCAAACAATGTAACTAGTATTGGTGATTTGGCTTTTAGTAAATGCAGTGCATTAACAAGTATCAATATTCCAAGTAGTGTAACTAGTATTGGTGGAAGTGCTTTTGAAAGTTGTACTTCATTAACAAGTATTGTTTTCACTAAAAATAGTCAATTAAATAGTATTGGCGATAGTGCATTTAGTCGTTGCAGTGCATTAACAAGTATTACTATTCCAAATAGTGTAACTAATATTGGTAAAAGTGCTTTTGAAGACTGCGATAAATTAACTGACGTTTATTTAATTTGAGATGAAAATCAAATTAAAAAGCTTCAAATTAATGATTGTATTTTTAATAGTACTAGAGGACAAATAACTATCAACTTTTACATTCCAAAAGGAATGAAAGAACTATATATAACACAAACTAAAGATTGATTTGATGCCTCTGTTGTGCCTAATTGAATTGATGATATTGTCCCACCAACTCCTACACCTACTAATTCATCAAATCTAGCTTTAATCTTAGGTTTAATTTTTGGTTCTATTGCTTTAACTGGAATTGGAAGTTACTTGGGATATCGTTATTACAAACACCGTAAAAACAGTAAAAAGTAAATAGCAATTAATTCTGCTGTTTTTTTTATTTTTATAAAATATATATGACTTATGAAACTTAGAAATTTCACAAAATTTTTTACAGGAATCGCATTAATTTCAGTGCTTCCTGTTGGTGTGATTTTATCTAATCCACACACACACACACAGTAGTTTAGTTGTTGAAAGCAAAACAACAAATGATATTAATTGAAGTATTGATGATAATGGAAATATAAAACCCTCTGATAGATCAAAAGTTTCAGGCGCTATAGAAATTCCTGCAAAAGTTAATGTTGGTACTGTTGACAAACCTGTTACTGGAATTGCTAGATTTGCTTTTTGAAATTGCACTTCATTAACAAGTGTTACTTTTGCTGAAGGTAGTCAATTAACTAGTATTGGTGATAATGCTTTTAATGGATGCAGTGCGTTAACAAGTATTACTATTCCAAGCAATGTAACTAGTATTGGCGAAAGAGCCTTTAGTGATTGTAGTTCATTAACAAGTATCACTATTCCAAGTGGTTTAACTCAAATAGGTCCAAAAGCTTTTGATAATTGTGTAAAATTAACAGCTGTTAATTTTACTGATGATAGTAAACTAAATAATATTGGAGATGAAGCTTTTGATGGTTGTGCTTCATTAACAAGTATTAATATTCCAAATAGTGTAACTAGTATTGGCGATTATGCTTTTGTTTCTTGTCCATTAACTAATATTAAATTTACTGACAATGATACTTATAAACGTGTTTCAACAAAATCTAAAGATGGAAAAGAAATTGGGGTTTATATTATTAATAAAAATGGTGATTTAAGCAATAACACTGTTACTGGTTGTTTAGCTTATGGAAAAATTGATATTAAACTTCCTGATGGAAAAACTAATATTAGTGATTATGCTTTTAGTGGTTGCAGTTCGTTAACAAATGTTACTATTCCAAATAGTGTAACTAATATTGGTGAAAGTGCTTTTGAAGACTGCGATAAATTAACTGACGTTTATTTAAGTTGAGATGAAAATCAAATTAAAAAGCTTCAAATTGATGATTATGTTTTTGATAGTACTACTAAAAAAATAACTATCAACTTTCACATTCCAAAAGGAATGAAAGAACTATATATAGCAAAAACTAAAGGTTGATTTGATGGCTCTGTTGTGCCTAATTGAATTGAAGATAATTCTCCAGCTCCGAGCTCCAATTCAAATTTACCATTAATTTTGGGTTTAATCTTTGGTTCAATTATCTTAATTGGAATTGGAAGTTACTTGGGATATCGATACTATAAACACCGTAAAAACAGTAAAAAATAAATAAAGACTAAAAAATACTGCTTGAATGCAGTATTTTAATTATTAATTTCAGTTTCAAAATCCTTTTTAATTTTCTTTTTTAAAGCTTTTGTAATAATTTCTTTGTATTTATTACTGTCTAATTTTGTTGTAATGTGTTCGGTATCATTTGGAGTTGTATCATCAAACGATATTGTTTTTAAACCTTCTGCTTTAGTATTATTATCATCACTGTTTAATCCATTGTTTTCATCAGTGAATTGCCAATCATTAACTAAATCATCGTTTTTACCATTAGTTACTTCACTAACTTTTTTAATTTCAAGATCATTGTAATTATTAGCATTCAAAACGCTTTCTTCATCTACACTTGAAGCAACAAGAGCATTTAAAGTAATTTGCTTATCAGTTTGATTTTTATCAATTCCATAAACTAAAGATATTTCATGATTTGATGTTAATTGATTAAAAATTGTTTTAATATCAGTAACTAAATTTAATGAAGTTTCAATTGGTAATTTAATATTTACCAAAACACTATCAGCATTTTTAATTGGTACATTTGAATAACTATTTTTTAATGTTTGATGAAATGAATCCTTGATTGCATTGAAATTGTATTGATCACTGTCAATGCTAAAAGCAATTGGCATGAACACTCTTGCATTAGTAAAAAATGTTTTAACATCAGCAAAATCAATATTAATACTAGTTGGCACATTAATCATTGTTGTAATTGTGTTGATTAGGCTACTGACTTGTTGATTAGCTTTGTTAAAGGCTTTAAATAAGCTTATTTCTTCTGGTGAAACTTGAATAATTTTGTCGTTACTAATTGAACAGTATGAATCACTATTAGCTACAATTTGCTTAAAATTATTAATGCTATTAGCATAGACTTTTCGGCCTTCAGCTTGAATACTTGGTAAATTCACAATACTAATTGTCAAAATTCCCATACTTCGAGCTAATTTAGCAATTTCAGGAGTGGCCCCACTTCCTGTACCTTTTCCAAGACCAGCAACTAAAATTAATAATTGTGTACCATTTAAAATTTGTTTAATTTCATCTAAATCATTAATAGCAGCCTGCTTACCAACTAATGGATTACCACCACTTCCTGTTCCTTTAAGTTCATGACGTCCAAGTAAAAAACAATTGCATCGATTATGTAAACGTTTTAAAGCACCTCAATCGGTATTAAATGCATAAATTTCGATGTTTTTATCCCACTGTTTTTCGTTCAGCATGTCTTCAATAACATTGCATCCTGCTCCGCCAACACCAATAACTTTAATTTTTACTTGGCCAAATTCTTCTTCTAAATCATCAAAATTACTAACAAAATTGTAGTCATTACTAATGGCTATTGTTGGGTTATTTTGTTTTTCGTTGTTAATAATTTCATCAAGAATTTTGTTTATGCTCATAAGCTCATTTCCTTAATAATATTAAATTTCTTCAACTTGACCTAATTTTGCGCTAATTTGAGTGCTAATAATACCAAATTTAACAATTAAATTACGATGAAATTGACGACTAGTAATTTCTTCAGGCGCATATGGATCAATACTACATGTTTCTAATCCAGAAGCGTTATTAATTGCATATAAACATGCAAATAAATTATAAGTGTCTACGCCAAGAATATTTTCATTTAAACATGTTATGACTACATCATTAATCTTAATAAGACTTTCATTAATAATGTAATTAAATAAATAATTAACAGGATGATTGGTATTAAAAACAATTTTTTTTAAATCAAATTTTTGAATAGCTTTATTAATTACATCAAAATAAGTTTGAACTCATTGATAAATTAATTTCTTTAAATCACTAATTTTTAATTGTTTTATTGCTAAAAATTGATTTTCAAAATAATTTATTATAGGTTGATCATCATTTAAATTAAGTAAAACATCAAGATTATTGATTAACTTATTAATAATGTTCGTGTCGTTAATTTTTAGGTCGTTTTGAATTAATTCAACAAAATTATTGATACCATAATTTACATCAATTTGTTCAACTAATCGGTGTTGATCGTCAATAACATTAATTGTTGTTTTATTTAAATCTAAATCAATTAATGATGCATTCTTATTACTACTCATAAATGCAGTAATGTTGTTATCAAAACTAATTTGTTCAATTTTTAAAAGATTAAACAATTCGTTAAATCGATTAATTAAATTTTTATTAGCACATAAATCAATATAACTTACTCCACATGGTGTATTTTTTGGCAAATATTGAATTGTGTTATTATTTAGTTGATAATTTATAATTTGGCGTTTTAATGCTAATAAATCGTTGTAAGCAGTTAAGTGTTGTAATGATCTTAGTACTTCAGATTCATCTTCACACACTAAATCATTAATGTTGTGATGAACTAATTCAATAGCTAAATGAGGAACAGTAATTAAATATCGTTTAATTGGTAAATTAATAAATAAATTAGCTTGCATCAGTAATTCTTTTAAAGGATTAAAAATTGCATTAATATCTAAATTATTATCACTTAAATAATCAGAGTCAATAAAAATCGATTTATAAAATAAACAATGTTTTTTGTATTGACCAGATTGTAAAACAACGACATGAATTTGATCATAATCGAAATTAATTACTCCATATACATTTTTTAAGTGATACATAATTATTTAACCCTTTCAATAACTCGCAGCTTAGCACTACGACTACGATTATTATCATTAATCTCGTTTGATGAAGGCGTTATTGGCTTTTTATTTACTAATTGAAAATCAATTGATTCATTTAAAGGAATTTCAATTGGTAATGAACTGTGAGTATAATGATAAAACGTTTCTTTTACTAGTCGGTCTTCAAGCGAATGATAAGTAATAATGGCCATTCTTCCCTTAACATTAAGAATTGTTTTTAAATCATTCAAACACTTCTTTAAAACATTCAATTCATTATTCACTTCCATTCTTAATGCTTGAAAATAAATTCGTGCTGGATGTTTTTTTAAATGTAATGTTTTAGTTGATACACTATCTTTAATAATTTCAACTAATTCATTCGTAGTATTAATTAATTTTGATTTTCTTGCTGTTATAATTGCATGTGCTACTTTATTTGCTTCAAAACTTTCACCATATTTTGCGAAAATATCTTTTAAATCTTTTTCTGGATAAAAATTTACAACACGAAATGCATTTAACTCTTGACTTTGATCCATGCGCATATCAAGTTGTCCTTCATGTTTATAACTAAATCCTCGTTCTGGTACATCAAACATTGGGCTTGATACACCAAGATCTAACAACACACCATCAACTCCAGATAGTTTTAATTGGTTTAAAATATCTTTAATGTTACTGAAGCTATTTTTAACGATAATAACCTTGTCATTGTTTTTAAATTTTTTTTGCAATTGATCAATCGCAAATTGGTCTTGATCTAGACAAATTAGCTTTCCCGTAGTTAATTTGTTTGCAATTAATTGGCTATGTCCGCCCATTCCTGCAGTTCCATCAAGATAAACTCCTGCCGGATTGATGTTCAATGATTCTAGTACTTCTTTAGCTAGCACTGGAATATGTAAATTAGAACTCATAGTGATCATCAATTTTGTCAGCAATATCAATGTATGTTTTATCAGTTTCAGTTTTAAATTGGTTATATGTAGTTTCATCCCATATTTCCAATTTATCACCTAAACCAATAATTACAACATCATTTTTAATGTTTGTTTCTGCTAATAAAGTATCTGGAATTAGAATTCTGTTAACTTTATCAGTTCGTAAATCAATAGCATTAGCAAGTAATTGACGTACTAAAATCCGGCTTTCACGCTTATTACTGCTGTAACTCATTAATTTATTTGCATAAGTGTTAAAAGCTTCAGCACTTCGTAATTCTAAGCATCCGTCAAAACCTTTGCTAATAACAACATCAACGCTTAGCTTACTAGCAATTTTGCTAGGAAGCATTAATCGTTTTTTACTATCAAGCTTGTGTTTGAAGGTACCTAAGAACATGTTCCACTTTCTCCCACTTTATAACACTATTATATACATAATAGTAATTTTTACAAAAATTTTTAACATTTAGCTAGAAATAAAAAAATCCAAGGCTTCCCTTGGAAATAAATATAAATGTAACTGAAAGAACAGTTACATTTATTGTTAACTATTAATATGAATTAAAGTTAGGACTAAAATCATAGCAATTAAACATATTAGATCGATTAATCCTAAGACCGCTAATATTATCAAACGTTTACGATTTAATTTTTTTAATTCTTCTGGTTTAATAGCAATATTTTTGTTTTTAATTTCGTTATTTGCTGCTTGAAAATTATCTTTTTTATTTTCGTTTTGCATAGTTAGTAATAACAAAGTTTACTACACTTCGTAACATAATAGGAATTGGGTGATTTTTTCCATTAAAATTGCGTCCACTACTTCCTGCAATATCAAAGTGCATGTATGGTTTGTTTTCACTAAATTGGTGTAAAAATGCTGCAGCAGTATTACTACTTACTGATTTATTTATGGCACAGTTAATGCAGTCAGCATTAATGGTGTAATTATGAATTAAATCATCATATTCACGATGGAATGGCATTGGCCAAGTATATTCTCCAACAATCATTGCACTCTTAGCAAATTTATCCCCTAGTGTTTTTTCAGTAGTTCAGTGACCTGTATACACATCTCCATAAGCAACAAGAATTGCTCCTGTAAGTGTTGCAATTGTAGCTAATCGTTTAGCTTTTAAATCACGAATCGCATAAGTCATTCCGTCCGCAAGAATTAGTCGACCTTCAGCATCTGTATTACTAATTTCAACAGTTAAGCCGTTATAAGATTTATAAATATCGTTGCAACGATAGCTTCATGGACCACAATCGTTGTTACTTAATGAAACAACTACACCATAGTTAGCTTTAATTCCTAATTTACATAAAGCTAACATTGTTCCCACTGTAACAGCTGCTCCGGTCATATCCATATGCATTCCAAGCATATAGCTTTGAATTTTAATATCCATTCCACCAGTATCAAAAGTGATTCCTTTACCGACAAGTGTAAATTCATTCGTTGTATTTTTAAAGCGAATTGATAACATGTAAGGCAAATACTCTTTAATTGATCCACGCCCAACAGCAGTAATCAATCCCATACCTTTATTTAACATTGTTTCGTAGTCAAGAACATTAATATCCACTAAATGTTCATATGGTTTAAATTCTTTAATGACTAGATCAACAAAGTTTTTTGGTGAAAGATCTTTGTTAGGCATTAGCATTAATTTACGTGAGAAATTACTTGCTTCAATTAAAGCTTTAATTACTCTTTCATGTTTTTTGTATACACTTGCATTAACAATAAAATTGTGAGCAAGTGGTTCTATTTTCTTACTATGTAAATCGTATGGATTTGTGCATACAATTTCATAGTTATAAAATGATGAAACTAAGAAAGCTTCCACATCAGTATTTTTAATTAATTTAATAAAACTATTTAGATCAATATTTGTTGGTTGCTTTAATTGACTAAAAGCACGTGAAAGTGACCAATCTAAATCGTTCATTTGTACGTTTGTTGGATCAAGAACAATATATTTATTAACGCCTTGATCAAAAATTGTATATGGTTTCTTATCTTTAGCTTTAGTATCTTTGATACTAATCGCGCTGAAATTAAAAATTAATTTAGTTTTTCTATTAATTGTAAACATATAAGTTAATTATATATTAATATGTAACTTTTTTTAAACATAAGCCGTTGCCACTTAACTTATATTGGCAACTACCTTTTTTTGGAATTAACAATAATTTTCTTAAACTTTGTAAATCTAGTTTATTATCGTGGTAAGCAATAATACTACCAAGAATCATCCTTACCATGTAACGCAAAAAACCATTACCTGTGATTTTAAAAGTGTAAATTCCTTTTTTATAAGTGACATTAAATTTATAAATAATTCGGATTGTATTAGTTAATTCAGAAGAAGAAAATGATAAAAAATCATGTTCACCAATAAACAGTTTCATTGCATCCTTAAGCTTTTTTATATTGAGTTTATGATCAACGAACAACATATAACGACTTAAAAAAACATCGTATGTGTTGGTGTTAATTTTATAGATATAGGTTTTACTTTTAACATCTCTTAAGCAGTGAAATTTATCGTTCACT
The DNA here is from genome assembly GCA_000770195.1 of Candidatus Malacoplasma girerdii. Lineage (NCBI taxonomy): Bacteria > Bacillati > Mycoplasmatota > Mycoplasmoidales > Mycoplasmoidaceae > Malacoplasma > Candidatus Malacoplasma girerdii. The sequence continues at coordinate 333,143 of CP007711.1, forward strand.
AGTTTAACATTTACAACATGAATATCGCTTGGCAAATATTTGTTTAATAAAGACTTAACTTTATTAGTAGACAAGTTTGCTTTAGTTTCGGTGAACTGAATTTTTTGATCAATAGCATGAACAGATGCATCAGTTCTACCACTCCCAATAATTTTAATCGGATAGCGATAAATTGATTGTAAAGCATCCTCAATTACGCCTTGAATACTAAGAGCATTTTTTTGACGGCTGAATCCATGATAATTGCTGCCATCATAACTTACAGTAACTAAGTAATGCATAAATTTAATAAATAATTAATAATTCTAATCAACCAATGAAACCAACAATCATTCGATTAGCTGATAAAAAAATTAAAAATCCTACAATAATACCAATGATGCTTAAAGCAATAAAATCTTTTGTGCTTACACCAAAATTACGGTAGTTTGTTCTTATTGCTCTTGGACTATAGTTTCTTGCTTCCATTGTGTTACTTAAATCATCAGCTTTGTGAAAAGCTACACTAAACATTGGCACAATAAGGGAAACAAGCGATTTAATTTTATCCTTAAAATTACCATTACGGAAATCAACTCCACGTGAAGCTTGAGCACGTAAAATATTTTGTGCTTCACTTAGTAATGATGGAACAAATCGAATGGCAATGGAAATAGTCATTGCTCATTCGTTGACAGGAATTTTAAATAATTTTAATGGTGAAAGAATTTCTTCAATAGCAATTGTTAGTTGCACTTCACTAGTTGTTGAAACTAGTAAAGTAATAACCATAATCATTAAAAGAATTTTAAATGAAACGCTAAAGCTGTTCGAAATAACTTGAGCTGATAAAGCATATCATTTAACATGGTATCACAAATAAATTCGATCACCATTATCAGCAACTTTCATGACGTAACGATTAAAATAGCTATCGCTAGAAGGAATAGTTGTATGTAAACTAGGATCAATATCTCCACCTCAAACCGGAGAGAAAATACAGTAGTGTTCGTGTCCATTAATATCAATTAAAATTTGATTATCAATTAATCCCTGTCCAAAGATTCAATTTGTATGTTTATCGTAATCAACCATTAACCACGGTGCTTTATATGCGATTCAGTTAATAATAAAAAGAATAAACAACATAACAGCTCATGTAATTAAAATTGATTTAATTGTTTTTAATGGAATTCGTCCTAAAAAACACATTAATGAAAGCGTTAATAAAATGACAACTTGACCAATGATATCAATCGGCATGAAAATAACAACAATCATGATGATTGTAATAATTAACTTTGCCACCGGATTTAGCGAGTGTCAGAACGATTTTCGATTTAAATAATTATCAAAAGTGCTTTTCATAACTATTTTTTGTTTTTTACCTCATTAATGCATTGTGCTAATTGATCAACTGTGCGTGGCTTCATTTCATATAGTTTTTTAAATTTAATATCCCTTTCAACTAATTTATCAATTAGACTAATAATTTTTGGTTTTTTTAATGAAGTTTTTTTCATTACATCTTCATCTAAGAAAACATTATATGGAGTATCAAACTTTAATATACCACAATTACCTAAAACCATAACTTTATCAGCAAGACGAAGAACAATATCCATTTCATGAGTAATGACAAATACTGTTTTACCTTCATTTTTTAAATCACTAATAATTTTTAATGTTTCTTCAATTCCAACAGGATCCAATCCAGCTGTTGGTTCATCAAAAACAACAATATTTGGTTCAATTGCCAAAATTCCTGCAATTGCAACACGTCGCTTTTGTCCACCAGAAAGGTTAAATGGACTACGATTAAATAAGTTTGTTGGAATTCCTAAAAGTTGTAAATATTTTTGAGCTAATTCGTTGGCACGATTTTTTTTGACTCCTAAATTAATTGGCCCAAATATCACATCTTTTAAAACAGTATCTTTAAATAATTGATATTCAGGAAATTGAAAAACCATTCCCACTGATTTTCGCAATTTTTTAAATTTTGAAATTAAAAATTTCTTGCCAATAATTTTATTATCTTCAATGAAGATATTTCCATGTTTAGACTTTAATAAACCATTAAAATGATTAATTAGCGTTGTTTTGCCTGTTCCACTGTCACCAACAATGAAATAAATTTGATTTTTAGGAAAAGAAATTGTTAATGGATTTAAAACTAAAACCTCATCTTGTGTATTTTCATTAAAAATGATTTTTAATTCATCAATATGAATCGCAAGACTAGGATCTAGTTTAAATGCTAAAGCTTCTTTTTTGTCCATCATAATCAACTCTATTTAATAATTTGTTCAATTAGTTTTTCTTCATTTAAAGTTAAATTTATGTTATCATCAAGGGCTTTTAGTTGCTTACTTAGTTCTAAGTTAAAAGGTAGATTTAAGTTATTATTAGCTAAAAAAGCTTCGTTTTCAAAAATATTAAATGGTGTATCAAATTTTTGCACTTCGCCATTTTTAATTACTAAAACGTAATCTGCCTTAAGAATCTCTTCCATATTATGGGTGATAGAAATAATGGTTTTGTGATACTTTTCGCGTAATAAAACCATTAGGTCCATCATTTCTTTTTTAGCGGTTGGATCTAACATTGATGTTGATTCATCAAAAATAATAATTTTTGGATTAAGTGCTAAAACACTAGCAATAGCCACTCGTTGTTTTTGTCCACCACTTAATCGACTAGCGTTAAATCCTAATAAATGCTTGACATTAACAATACTAGCAGCATTTTCAATAATATTAAACATTTTGGTTGAGTTAATTTTGTGATTTTCTAAACCAAAAGCAATATCATCTTCAGTGGTTAAACCAATAAATTGATTATCAGGATTTTGAAAAACAATTCCAATATTATTACGAATTTGCTTAATATTGTATTTTGTTTGTTCAATTCCAAAAACATAAATGGAGCCACTTCATGGTTTAAGTAAACCAGCTAGTAATTTACTAATCGTACTTTTACCACTGCCGTTGCCACCAACAACACAAATGTATTTTCCTGCTGGTAAAATAAAACTAACGCCTTTAACTGTTGGAGTTGGATTAGTTCGATCATAACCAAAAACAACATCTTTAAATTGAACTGCAGGAATTATCGATTTCACTTGCTTATTGTCAGACATATTTATTAATTATAATTATCAAAAGTTTAAATTAAAAGTGAATATGACAAAAAAAGTTTTATTGGTAATTCTTGATGGAGTAGGATATAGCGAACAAATAAATGGAAATGCGGTTTATTTAGCTAATATGCCAAATTATGATCGTTTAATGAGCATTTATCCACATGAATTAATCAAAACAAGTGGAAAAGATGTTGGGCTTCCAGGCGACCAAATGGGAAATAGTGAAGTTGGTCACTTAAATATTGGGGCTGGAAGAATCGTTTATACTGGTTTAAGCTTAATTAATAAAGCAATTGAAGATGGTGTTTATGCCGAAAATGTAGCATTTAATAATGCTTTTAATTATGCTTTAAAACACCAATCAAAATTACATATTATTGGTTTAGTAAGCCATGGTGGTGTGCATAGTAGTTATGAGCATATTACTGAATTAATTAAAGTAGCTCATTCAAAAGGTCTTGAACCAATTGTTCATATTTTTACAGACGGTCGTGATGTTGATACTAAAGCTTTTTTAACTGATCTAGATGATTTTGCTAAAGTCTGTGATGCAAACAGCGCTAAAATTGGTTCAATTGCTGGACGATATTATGCAATGGATCGTGATCAACGATGGGAACGAACTGAAGAAAGTTACAATGTACTAATTGGCAATAGTAAAAGCAATTTTAAAGATTTAAAACAATATGTTATTGATTCATATGCTAAAGGTGTAACTGATGAATTTATTGTTCCCGCACTTAATGGTAATTATGATAAAAAAACAATTTGTATCAATGATAATGACGCCATTATCTTTGCTAACTTTCGACCTGATCGAGCTCGTCAATTAACTCACTGCTTAATTGGTAGTAGCTACTATAGTTTCAAACCGACCGTTAGATTAAATAATCTTTACATGGTGACAATGAGTCAATATGAAGGTATGAACCCTAATGATGTTGCTTATCCACCAATGAAAGTTAATAATGTGCTTGGAGAAGTTATTGAAAAAAATAGTTTAACTCAATTACGAATTAGTGAAACTGAAAAATATGCACATATTACTTTTTTTATGGATGGAGGAAGAGAAATTGACTTCAATAATGAAAAGAAGATTTTAATTCCTAGTCCAAAAGTAGCGACATATGATTTAAAACCAAGTATGTCAGCTAATGAAATTACTGATCAATTGTTAAGTACCATTGGCCAATTTGACTTAACTATTTGTAACTATGCTAATGGTGACATGGTTGGGCATACTGGTAATTTACAAGCAACAATTAAAGCAATGGAATCACTTGATGTTCAAATAGGCAGATTGTATGAAAAATGTCGACAAAAAGGAGTTACAATGTTCATTATTGCTGACCACGGTAATGCTGAATGCATGCTAAATGCTGACAATAAACTTGTAACAAAACATACAACTAACCCTGTTTGATTTATTTTAACTGATGATAATTATGAAATTGCTAAAGGTGGAAAATTAGCTAATATTGCTCCAAGCATTCTGCAATACATGAACATCAGTATTCCAAGTGAAATGACTGAAAAATCAATTATTATTAATAAAAATGAACAATAATATTGTTACAAGTAAAGATAATCGTTTAGTAAAGCTAATTAATAAGCTTTATAGTGATGCTAAACACCGCTATAACGCTTCTTTATTTGTAATTGAATCTATTCGGGTAATTAAAACATTTATCAGCCACGGATATAGTATTCAAAACTATGTTGTCAGTGAAAATTCTAAATACAAAAATGAATTTATTAAATTATCAAATACAACAATTGTTTCTCAACAATTATTTCAATCAATTAGCCAGCTTAAACATGGTGATGGCTTAATTGCTGTTGTTAAAATGAAAAAAAATAATGTTGATGATTTTAACCAAGCAATTATTCTTGATAATATCCAAGATCCTGGTAATTTAGGAAGTATTTTACGTTCAATGCAAGCATTCAACATTAATAAATTATTTCTATTAAATTCATGTGTTGATGTTTTTAATCCAAAAGTAATTAAAGCTAGTATGGGATATGGATACAATGTTGCAATTGATTACGTTACTGATTTTAAAAATTTAGTTAATCTTTTGCATCAAAAAGGAATTAAAGTAGTTGCTACAGCTTTGAATCCAAAAGCTGTTAATGCCAATAAACTTAATTGATCTAAAACAGCGGTTGTATTTGGCAATGAAGGTAATGGGTTAAAACAAAATGTTTTAAAATATGCTGATACATTGGCTCATATTCCGATTAATAAACAGGTTGATTCGTTGAATTTATCAATTAGCTGTGGTATTATCATGCACTTAATGCAATATGAAAATTCTTAAAGCTAATCACAATGATGCAAATTTACGAATTGATAAATTTGTCCGTAAGGTTTTACCAAATGCTAAATTAAGTGAAATTTATAAATTATTAAGAACAAAGAAAATCAAAGTTAACCAACATAAAGTTAATCCAACTTATCGAATTAATTTAAATGATGAAATAGTCTTTTACTTAGATGAAAATCACTTTACCAAGCAATTAAAACCCAAAACAAACGCGATTGATTTTAAAGTAGTTTATGAAGATAATAACTTATTAATTGTTTTTAAACCTTATGGATTAGTAGTACATACTGATGAAAGTGGTACAACAAATACATTAATTAATCAAGTTACTAACTACTTAATTGATAAAAATGAATTTAATCCCCATGAACAAAATTCGTTTACACCAACTTTAATTAATCGAATTGATTTAAATACAGCAGGATTAGTTATCATTGCAAAAAATCGAATGAGTTCAATTATTCTGAATGAAAAAATGAAAACACATGAAATTCGTAAATTTTATTTAACAAAAGTTTATGGAATTATCGATCCTAAAAAAGCAACTATTTCAGCATATTTAACAAGATTTAATGACAAAAAAAATGTTTTAATTACGCCAAAAATTATCAGCAAAGATAGTAAACAAATTATTACCAAGTATGAATTAAAAAAACATGATCATCAAACATCATTAATTGAAATTGAATTATTAACTGGAAGAACCCATCAAATTCGCGCTCACATGCAATATTTAGGCCATCCACTAGTTGGTGAACAAAAATATAGCTCAGCAAAGTTTAAAAAGTTAAGTAATTATAAACACCAAAGATTAATTGCTTATAAAATTATTTTTCAATTTAAATCTTCAGCTAATGAACTTGAATATTTAAATAATAAAGAAATTAAATTATCTGAGCAAGAAGTTAATAAATATTTATAATTTTTGTAAACGCTAATTCTTGATATTATGAAAAAGCATAAACCCGTGTTAATTTGTGTTGCTGGAGGGACAGCTAGTGGCAAAACCACTGTTAGTAAAGAAATTATTAAAACACTAAACAAAAAAGTTAAAACTCAACTAATCTGTATTGATTCATTTTATTCTAGGGATCTTGAAAAAACTAAACAAAATGAATTACACACAAATGTTAACTTTGATCACCCTAATGCTTTTGATTGACCTTTAATTGAAAAAACATTTAAAACTCTACTTGATAATAAAACAGCAAGAATCCCAATCTATGACTACAAAATTTCACGACGTAGTAAAGAAACAAAATTAATTAAACCAACTGATGTTATTATATTTGAAGGAATTTTGTCTTTATATAACAAATCAATTAACAAAATAGCTAGTATAAAAATTTATGTAGATTCACCAAGTGATGAGCGTTTTATTCGACGATTCTTACGTGATAAAAATGAACGTGGTAGAAATGACGAAAACATTATTGCTCAATGAAGAAATGTAGTGCAACCAATGTACAAAGAATTTATTGAACCACAAAAACGTAATGCTGATTTAGTTATTCCTTGAACAACATATAATACTGTTGCTATTGACTTTTTAAAATGTGCTTTAATTAATCAAATTAAAAAATAATTATCTCATGAAATTTTACTTCCGATATTTAGGTAAATTGGTACTCAATAAAATTTCGATTTGAGTAACTATTGCTCTATATTGATTGTTAGCATTAATTATTTTAATTATTGTTCCTTTTGCAGCTAATATTTCACCGTTAACTATTTGAGGAAATACACTATTTGATATTCAATCAGGTTTTATTATTATTGCAGGCGCAATAAGTGCATTAATTGTTGTTAACGTTTTTAAACGTAGTATTGAAGATCAAAGTGAATTATTGATTCAAGCCAAACCACTAAAACGCTGAAAAATTACTTTTATTAAGTTTTTATGAACATTAATTTTCATTAGTATTATTACTTTTGGAATGCTAGTAATTGGTTTAATGACTTATATTCTAGGACCATACAACGCTAATTACAACCCCAAGGGAATTGATTATCATAAAGTTTGACCGTTAATTTGTACTTTAGTTTTAGCAACTTATATTATTAATTGTTTATTTTGCTCAATTGCCATTTTTATTAGTTTAATTGCTAACCGAGTACAAATTATTGTTACTTTAATTGCTGCTAATATTGTTTTAAGCGTTTACAACAATATGAGTCGATTCGTTTTAACTAGATTAGATGATTCAATTAATCAAAAATTATCAACGAACGTTTCGATTTCTTCATTTAATGCTACTGATTTTAATAACAACAAAACTAACTTCAGTTACTTAAAAGGTTCAAACGAAGAGGGTGATACTGATTTGTATCCGTTCTATTCACAGTCAATTAAATCAACTAATCAAATTTACATGAATCTTAATTTCATGAATCAATTGTCAAGCTTGTTTCAATTATTTGATGTTACTAGTTTAAAACAACAATATAACAGCACTCGTTTAGGTTCGAATGAACGACTTAACACTAAACTAATTAAAGACAATACTTTTAGCAAGTACTTAATGAACCAGTATATATCGTTGCAACATGCAAGTGATATTAAAAGCGCCAATTATCCGTTGTCTATCCCCAGTTGAAATGAAATTATTAATAGTGATCAAGGACAATATGGAGCACAATCTGATACTGGTTTCTATAATCTTTCAATTAATTTATATAGAACTGATCTATTAAATTTAATTGGTGGAAATACTGACACATTATGAATTTATAACAAAGATACGTTTTATGGATTAGCACCTGCTAAATGGGCTTATTACAATGAATTTATCACTAATGAAAATTTAAATTACGAGTTTAATAAACATGTATTTAAAACAATTATTATCCCATTACTAACTGACAAAAACGAAGCACAACATAATATTAATTTATGCAATTTAAGTAGTGATGATGATTTAAAAAAATACCTAAATATTTTTTATAACAGAATTTATAATGATTGAAATCAATCAATTAGTGATGGAAATAAATTTCATTTCGATACTAATAAAACACTTGATGTAATTAATTTTAATTTAGCACGTTATCGATTTAGTTTAATTCAAAGTTTTCTATATATCTATTGACATGATTTAATTTGTGATTATTTAAAAGAAAACAATATTAGTATTAACCAATATTTAATTAATCAAAATAAGGTATTTAATCAACAATTTAAAGCTAAATTAACGAAAATTGTTGATCCTTATACACATGAAGATATAACAATTGAAAATGGAATGACATATAGTCAATATCTTCATGTGTTAATGACTTTTGGTGGACTAAGTTGATTTACTGAAAAAAGTTATTATAATCGGATAAATAAATCAATACGTTTTAGTCAATATCCGATTAAACTAAACACATCTAATAATACTGTAATTTTAGATGATTCTAATACTGAAAAATATGCAACTTTTCCGTTAAGTTGAGTTTCATGTTATAAACAAGATTTAGGTATTAACATTAATTACTTTTATCAATACAAAACTTATCCATACGTTAGTAATGTTGCTAGTGGATTAATTTGGTCATTATTAACATTATTATTAAGTGGGTTGGCTTATTGCAAATACCAACGAATTGATATTAGCTAATTTGTTCACCAATTAGACTAAAGCGGTTTACACTTTTAATTTTTACCATTACTAAATCACCGGGATTGGCTTTACCTTTAAAATTAACAACTTTTAATTGTGGTGAGTAACCAGTTAACATGTTTTTATCCGTTTTAGAATAACCATCAACTAATACCTCAACAATTTTGTTGTGATATTTTTTATTATTTTTTTTAGCATAACGTTTTACGTATTTATTTAGTATGTTTAAGCGTTTATTCTTTGTTTCATTGCTAACTGAATCTTCCATAATCGCAGCTGGAGTTCCTTCGCGTGGAGAGAAAATAAATGTATAAGCGTTATCATATTGAATCTTTTTATAAAGTTTTAAGGTGTTTTTAAAAGCTTTTTCGCTTTCATTAGGAAAACCAACAATAAGATCGGTGGTAATTGCTAATTGTTTAATTTGCTTACGCATATATTTAACTAAATTAATATAGTCATCAATTTTCATAAAACGCTTCATCTGTTTTAAGATCTCATTATCACCGCTTTGGATTGGCAAATGAATTGATGGCATGATATTGACATTTTGACTAATAACATCAATTGTTTTATAGTCAAAATTTCATGGATTAGATGTACTAAAACGAATTCGTTTAATTGGCAATTTAGCAACATCATTTAATAAATCACTAAAGCGATATTTAACGTTTACAAAGTCAATTCCATAATCATTAACATTTTGTCCAATTAAAGTTATTTCTTTTACACCATCATTAATTAAATCTTTGATTTCACTAATGATGTCATCCTTATCACGACTAATTTGTTGTCCACGAGTAAACGGAACAATACAATATGTACAAAAATGATTGCATCCATCCATAATTGATACAAAAGCTTTGTGTTTTTGGTTAATAAGTCGAGGCATTTGATGAAAGTGATGCTTTCGTTCATGATGAATTGAAATTACTTTTTTATTTAAATGAAATACATCAAATAAAATTTGTGGCAATTCATCAATATTATGCGTTCCAAAAGCAAAATTAACATAATTATTTTTTAATAATTTTTCAACAGTGTTTTCTTGTTGAGGCATGCATCCACTAATTCCTAAAACAAATGGTTGAATATGGTTCTTATTATTTGCTAGTAAACCAATTTCTCCATAAACTTTTTTTTCAGCATTTTCTCGAATAGCACACGTATTCAGAATAACTAAATTAGCTTGATCAATATCATCAGTTAGTTTAAATCCTAAATGAACTAGAATTTTATTAATAATTTCACTATCAACAATGTTAGCTTGGCATCCATATGTTCGTACATAGGCTGAATATTTTTTATATTCAGGTAAGACTAATTTAGGATTAATTTTAAAATCAAGACGTTCAATAATTCGGTTTATTTTTCTTTTGCCTTGATTTTTTAATGAAGGTTTATTAACAATAAGATCAGGTTTTACCTTTGTTACCTTTGACATAGAATAATATTTTATATATAATATACAAACATTATCCTATGAGAAAATTCCTTAAATTTTTACCACTATTCGGAATTGTTGGAATTGTAACACCGTTAGCTTTAACAAGTTGTTCAAATAAAAGTGCAGCTAGTTTTCGTGAATTTGATTTAACTCAAAACAAATTAACTAATATGCGTGAAATTCATGAAGCTAATGGTAGTATTTATAGTACTTTATTGCATGGTGGAAAAAAAGTACATAATGGGAATTATTTCTTAATTATTGGTTCAAATACTTCTAGTAGTTTTAATAAATTCATGACTGGACAAAGTAGTAAAAGTATTAACTACTTTTATGATGATTTAACATTTGCAAGTGAAATATCAAGTTCATTTGAACATGCTCATAATCTTGAACAAACTTATGACTTTGGGATGTATATGTACGTTGACTTTGAAAACCCAGTTAATCGAACACCGGGAATGGAATTGTTCGGTGCACTTGATTATGATTACAAATGAAAAGAAGATGATATCGAGAAAATTAAACAAAATCATCCCGATAAAAAAGATGTGTATAAAGCTAATAAGTATGCGCGAAACGACGATTCAGCCGTTGCCATGCGCCAATTAGTTGATTGATTAAAGTTAGTTTATACATCTGATAAAATTAAGATTAGTGGCGTTGATTCATTCCCATACGTTATGGTTTGAAAAAACGGCAAACCACAAACAGATAAATTTAAAACAATCTCAACCGAAAAAGATCTAAAAGACATTATTGATCTTTACGACACAAGTAAGAAAAGTTAAAAGCAGACCTTTATTTCTTTTTTTTCTTATTAACATAAAATAAATAAAATATGACTAAAAAGCGTCTGATTAGTTTTTTAATACTACTAAGCTCAACAGCCGTAATTAGTGGTGTTCCTTTCGTATTAAATTCTCACAATGTAAATATAAAGAAGCATATGTTAATGGTGTTACAATTAATGAAAGATTTGATGGACACATCGATATTCCTGATATTAAACTAAGTAGCGGATACAAAGTAACTAGATTAAAAACATCTTGTTTTAAAAATCAAACCGCAATTAAAATTGCAATGAACAAACTAATTCTTTTGAAAATAAAATGAATATTAGTGTGCATTTACCGAATGGAATTAGTAATTTAGACGTTGAAAAATATAAAAATAATTTTCAAGGTATTAGAAATTCTGACTCTGATTTTCCAGATGGAATTGGTTTAGAACCAACAACAACACATTGAATTTATAATTCAAATAGTAATTCTAGATTACCATTAATCTTAGGTCTAACATTTGGATTCATTATTCTAATTGGAATTAGTAATTACTTAGGATACTACTACTATAAACACCATAAAAACAGTAAAAAATAAATAGCAGTTAATTCTGCTATTTTTTTTATAAAATATATATGACTTATGAAACTTAGAAATTTCACAAAATTTTTTACGGGAATTGCATTAATTTCAGTGCTTCCTGTTGGTGTGGTTATATCTAATCCACACACACACACACACACACACAGTAGTTTAGTTGTTGAAAACAAAGTAACAAATGATATTAGTTGAAGTATTGATGGTAAAGGAAATATTTGACCAACTGATAGATCAAAAGTTTCAGGTGAAATAACTATTCCTAATACTGTTAATGGTAAAGTTGTTACTGGAATTGCTAATAGTGCTTTTGAAGATTGCACTTTATTAACAAGTGTAACTTTTGCTGAAGGCAGCAAATTAACTAGTATTGATGATAATGCTTTTGAAGATTGCACTTTATTAACAAGTGTTACTTTTGCTGAAGGCAGTCAATTAAATAGAATTGGCTGAGGTGCTTTTAAAGATTGTATTGCATTAACAAGTATCAATATTCCAAGTGGTGTAACTAGTATTGGCGGTTGAGCTTTTAGTGGTTGTTTCAAATTAATAAGCATTACTTTTGCTGAAGGCAGCAAATTAACTAGTATTGGCAAAAATGCTTTTTGAGTTTGTAGTGCATTAACAAGTATCAATATTCCAAGTAGTGTCACTAGTATTGGTGGAGAGGCTTTTAGCTATTGCCCATTAACAAGTATAGAGTTTGCCGGAAATCAAACTTATGATTGAGTTCCAACAGCAGAAGGTGGCAACACAGTTGGAGGTTATATCATTCAAAAAGGTAATGATTTAAGCACAAACACTGTTGTTGGGTGTTTAGCCTATGGAAAAATTAATATTAAATTGCCTGATGGGAAAACCAGTATTATTGGTAACGCTTTTAGTTGTTGTAGTGGAATAACTCATATCGGAATTTCCGATAATGTTACCAATATTGGTTGAACTGCATTTTGAAATTGCACTTCATTAACAAGTATTATTATTCCAAGTAGTATAACTAGTATTGGTAAAACGGCGTTTGGTAATTGTGATAAAATGGGAACAATTACTTTTAATTGGAATGAGGAGCAATTAAGCAAATTAACTCTTGGAAATAATTTAATTAGAAATGATACTTCTAGTCAAACAATTAATTTTCATATTCCATGAGGAACAAAAGATCAATATAATGCAAAATTTACTCAAGACATTTTAGGAACTAACGTTACTGCTAATTGAATTGATGATATTCAATGAAGTATTACAGATGATGGTTTTATTTCACCTGCTAACAAAGACTTAATTAAAGGTGATGTAACAATTCCTAATACTGTTGGTGGTAAAGTTGTTACTGGAATTGCTAATAGTGCTTTTGATAGTTGTACTTCATTAACAAGTGTTAATTTTGATAATGACAGTCAATTAACTAGTATTGGTTATATGGCTTTTAATGGTTGTGGTTCATTAAAAAACATTACTATTCCAAAGAGTGTAACTAGTTTTGGGGCGCTAGCTTTTAGTAAATGTGCATTAACAAGCATTAATATTCCAAGTAGTGTAACTAGTATTGGTGAAGCTGCTTTTGCTGATTGTCCTTTAACTAGTATTAAATTTACTGACAATGATACTTATAAACGTTTTTCAACAAAATCTAAGGATGGAGAAGAAATTGGAGCTTATGTTATTTCCAAAAGTCAAGATCTAAGTACAAGTACTGTTGCAGGATGTTTAGCTTATGGAAAAATTAATATTGAATTGCCTGATGGGAAAACCAGTATTATTGATAACGCTTTTGATTGATGTAGTGCATTAACAAGTATTAATATTCCAAGTAGTGTAACTAGTATTGGCGATACTGCATTTAGTCGTTGCAGTTCTTTAAAAAGTGTAAATTTTGCTGAAGGTAGTAAATTGTATAGTATTGGTGGAGAAGCCTTTTACGATTGTACTTCATTAACAAGCATTAATATTCCTAATAGTGTAACTAGTATTGATGGAAGGGCTTTTGAAGACTGCTATAATTTATCTGATGTTTATTTAAATTGAGATGAAAATCAAATTAAAAAGCTTCAAATTGATGATTATGTTTTTGATAGTACTACTAAAAAAATAACTATCAATTTTCACATTCCAAAAGGAATGAAAGAACTATATATAGCAAAAACTAAAGGTTGATTTAATGGTTCTGCTGTGCCTAATTGAATTGAAAATAATCCTCCAGCTCCGAGCTCCAATTCAAATTTACCTTTAATCTTAGGTCTAACATTTGGATTCATTATTCTAATTGGAATTGGAAGTTACTTGGGATATCGATACTATAAACATCGTAAAGCAATAAATAAAAAATAAATAAAAAAACCACAAAGTTCACTTGTGGTTTTTTTAATATTGTTTAATTAATGTATACACAATAATTTAATTATCGAAAACAAATTGGCAAATGATGTTGCTTGAGATATTGATAATAATGGAAATATAAAACTCTCTGATAAATCAAAAGTTTCAGGTGAAATAACTATTCCTAATACTGTTAATGGTAAAGTTGTTACAGGAATTGCTAATGATGCTTTTAGTAGTTGCTACAAATTAATAGGCATTACTATTCCAAACAGTGTAACTAGTATTGGCAACGCTACTTTTTGAAATTGCAGTTCATTAAAAACTATTAATATTCCAGGTAGTGTAACTAGTATTGCAGATTATGCTTTTAAAGGTTGCAGTTCCCTAATAAGTATTAATATTCCAAGTAGTGTAACTAGTATTAGTATTCAAGCTTTTTATCATTGTGATTCACTAACAAGTATTAATATTCCAAGTAGTGTCACTAGTATTGGTGAGCATGCTTTTAATGATTGCGTAAAATTAACAAACGTTAATTTTACTGATGATAGTAAACTAAATAATATTTGGAATTATGCTTTTAATGGTTGTCCTTTAACTAGTATTAAATTTACTGACAACGATACTTATAGACGCATTTCAACGACATTTGACAGTGGTGAAGAAATTGGAGCCTATATTATTGTTAAAAATGGCAATTTAAGTGAAAACACTGTTGATGGAAATTTAGCTTATGGAAAAATTGATGTTAAACTGCCTGATGAAAAAAGTAATATTGCTGATAATGTTTTTAATGAATGTTTAGGAGTAAATAATGTTATTGTTCCAAATAGTGTAACTACTATTGGTAATAGTTCTTTTAGTGGTTGCAGTTCATTGACAAATGTCACTATTCTGAACGGTGTAACTAGTATTAGCAACGCTACTTTTGATGGATGTAGTTCACTAACAAGCATTAATATGCCAAGAGTAGTGTAACTAGTATTGGTAGTTGAGCTTTTGAAAGCTGCTATTCATTAACAAGTGTTAATATTCCAAGTAGTATTAAAAATATTGGCTTTGAAGCTTTTTGACATTGTAAATCATTACATGAAATAACAATGAATTGAAATACTCAACAGTTAGATTGATTAGAATTATATAAAGATTCTAGTATCCTTGGCGATGATGGAAATATCGTTAATGTATACATTCCTAAAGGTTTAATTGATCAGTATAAAATGTCTATACTGATAGTATTATAAGTAACGGAGTTACTGTTAAATGATATGACAGTATTAGAAAATCTAATTTAGGTTTAATCATAGGGGCAGGAATTGCAATTTTTACTTTAATTAGTGAAAGTTGCTTTGGTGGATATATTTACTACAAACATTGCAAAAATAAAAAAAAGATAGAAGTAGATAATTCTCAAAAATAAAAGATCGTAATTTAACGATCTTTTTTATTTTTTAATAATGAAGTATCGGTCTTGGTTGCTAAGATCTTTAAAGAATTTGGTGTAATCACCATAACCATAATGGTCAATTATTTTTTTCAATTCATTTTTTTGGTTATAGCCAAATTCACATGCAAAAACAAAATGTTCATTAGTTATTTTTTTTAAATTTTCAACTACTAATTTATAAAAAGCTAATGGATCATTTGAATTATTAAAACTTATTTTATTTTCATATTTAATAAGTTCTTCATCTAATTCGTTTATTGGAACATATGGCGGATTCATAACAATTACATCAAATTTTTTCTGATTAGTTTTAATTCAATTAAAAAGATCATCATGAATTACATTAGCATCTAAATGAAACTTTTTTAAATTTTTCTTTATGTTGTTAACTGCTGATATATCAATATCAAGACTAGTTAAGTTTAAATAAGGGAAATTTTTTTTAATACTAATGCCAATATTGCCACTTCCTGCACAAAGATCTAACAATTCATGATAATTGAATTCTAATAATAAAAATGCATGAAGATTTTCGACCCAATATTCTGTGTCGTTTCGTGGAACATGAACCATTGGATCAACAATAAATTCGTTGCCTAGAAAATTCGCTTGATGAATAATTTGTCCAAGCGGTTTGTGGTCTAGATAATATTCATCAAGAAGCTTATTAAAATCACTAAAATTAAAATCTATTTCTTCTTTTAAATGAATTAACATATCTTTACCGTTTTTAACTTTACTGCTTAAATAAAAAATAATAGCCGAATTTACAGCTTTATTTGAGTATTTTTCTTTAATATTCTTATTTAACTCTAAAAAAGTCATATTAGCTATTCTTTAATTGACTTAATTTTTCTTCTTGCTCGTTAGCAATTAAACCATTAACAATTTCATCTAAATTACCCATCATAACATAATCAAGCTTATTAAGAGTTAAACCAATTCGGTGGTCAGTAACTCGATTTTGTGGATAATTGTATGTTCTAATTTTTTCACTTCGTTCACCATTACCTACTTGTGATTTACGTAATGAAGACACTTCGTTTTGTTGTTCTTCAAGATATTTATTATATAGCTTAGCTCTTAATAAATTCATTGCTGTTTCCCGATTTTCAATTTGACTTCTTCCATCTTGACATGCCACAACAACATTGGTTGGTAAATGTGTAATTCTAACCGCTGATTCAGTACGATTAACATGTTGCCCACCAGCTCCACCGGCACGATATGTATCAATTCGTAAATCACTTGGATTAATTGTAAATTCCACTGGATCAACTTCAGGAAGTACTGCTACAGTAATTGTTGATGTATGAACTCGACCTTTAGTTTCAGTTAATGGTACACGTTGCACACGGTGAACACCTGATTCGTATTTAAATTTCGAATAAACTTCTTCTCCACTTATTGAAAAGAAAATGTAATCACATCCATGAGCATTATAACTGCTGCTATTTACTTTAATCTTTCATCCCTGTTTATCTGCATAACGCTTATAGCATTCGAATAAATCAACAACAAAAATACAAGATTCATCACCACCAACCCCAGGACGCATTTCCACAATTACGTCTTTATCATTATTTGGATCTTGAGGAATTAATAAAATTTTTAACTCATCTTCAATTGCTGGAATTTGATTTTTAATGTCTTCAAGTTCCATTTTTGCTAAGTTAATAAGTTCATTGTCACCACCTTCATTAAGAACTTTTTCGTCTTGAATCCCATCATCTATCAATTTTTGATAAATTAGAAATTTATCATAAATTGGTTTATTACGTTTAATGGCTCGATTCACTTCTTTTAATTCATGAATACCAAGCGTTCCAGATTCAACTTTATCATTAAGTTCATTATATTGTTTAACAATTGCTTCTAAGGATTGGTAAAGGTTTTTGTCAAATTCCATATCAATTAATTCCTCCTATTACTAAATTACATTAAAAAAAGCAATTATCTTAAATACATTAAGATAAACTGCTTTTAGTTTGAAATAATGGTTATTTTAAATCGTCTAGTGATTTAACAAGGTTAGTTTTTTTGTTAGTTTTTTTAGTTGGGTTTGCTTTTGGAGCTGGTTTTGTTTTCATTGTATTCATTCCAGCAACAAATTTTTCACTCAATTTTTCAGCACGTCCTTTTGCTTTTTGGTTTAAAGATTTACTTTTATAGAACGGATGACAGTTACTACATACATCAATACTTACAGTATCTTGCTTATATGTCGACTCAATTTGGTATTCACTACCACATGAAGCACATTTAAATGTTACTGTGTGTGTTTTTGGTTGAATTTTCTTATTCATAATGATCTATTACCTTGTTAAAAGTGGTGTATATTATATATAAATAAATTATATCTATGAGTTATTAATTAAATATAATCTATTAGCATGAATTACTTTCGAATTATCATTAGTGGAATTATGGCCATTATCATGTCCTTGATTCTGGCTTTAGTAACTCTTTTACTGGTATATGCTTACTATATTCCGTGAGTAATTTTTTCAGTTATTGGTTTTTGTTTACTAATTGACGTTGTTGCTGCATATGTGGTCATTAATTCAAAACGATCAGTTAATGTTAAATTGTGTTGAGTTTTTTTTATTAGTTCATTTCCACTAATTGGAGTATTTCTATTTTGTGTTTTTGGTTTTCAACCATATGTCATGAAGGATTTAAACCAATATCAAATTGATTGAAAAGAATTTAATGAAAAAGAAGACTACTCATTAACTAATGAATTAGTTAATGATCCAAAATGTGAACTACATGGGGTATTTAAATATAACTTCCATGCTATTTGTACACCAATTTATACTAAAAATGAAATTAATTTAATTACGAATGAAACCGATTTTTACAATGAATGCTTAACCTTAATTGCTAATGCCAAACAATTTATTCATCTACAAACTTATATCATGAATGATGGAGTATTTTTCCGCAGTTTGGTTAATAAATTAATTCCTTTAGCAAATCGAGGTATTGAAGTGAGTATTCTTTATGACTGGGTCGGTTCATATGGGCGAATTAACCATAAATTAATTCGTTTAATGCAAAAAAACAATATTAAAGTAGCGATTTTTAATCCTAAAGGGATTAATATGTATAAAGGATTAACTAACTATCGTAGCCATCAAAAATGTTTAATTATTGATAATCATACCGTTATTACTGGAGGAAGCAATATCGGAGATGAATATATTGGTATTAGTGACCAATATGTTTATTGACGTGACTTGAACTACAAAATTAGCGGTGAAATTGTTAACAGTTATAATTTAAATTTTATTAATAACTGAATGCAACTTAGCAATGGGATAACTCGTTATAAAGATTTTGTTCCAAGTTATGGAAAAATTTGAAATGAAGTCAAAACTACTTCGTTAATGCAATTAGTTCGTTCTGGACCGCTTTGTGAAGAAAAAGCAATTGAACAAAGTATTATTAATTTAATCCAAAACGCTAAACAATCAATTAAAATTTCTTCACCATATTTTTTTCCAAGTGACAGTATTATTAATGCTTTAATTACTAAAGGTTATAGTGGATTGAATATTGAATTAATATTACCACGATTTAATAATGAAAAAGAATTTGTTACTTATATAAACCGCAAGCACTATAAAAAACTATTAGATGCGGGAATCAAAATTTATGAATATCAAGGTTTTATTCATTCAAAATACATAATTATTGATAATCAATTTGTTTTTAGTGGTAGTAATAATCTTGACTATCGATCACTTTGAATCAATTTTGAAAATGCTTTAATTATTGATGACTGTAATTTAGCAACTAAATTAATTACTGTTTTTAATGAAGATTTAAAGCATTCAGAAGTTGTTTTAACAAAAGATTTAAAAACATTCAATACTTATAAATTCAGAATTATCAACCGATTAGTTAACTTTTTTCACCCATTAATATAAAATTAAAGAACAATATGAAAATCAAAAAATATTGGTCTTTAATTTTTGGGTTTGGTGCTATTATAATGACACCAACAATTTTAACATCTTGTTCATTAATTGTAACAACTGGCGATATTGATGATGCAATTGAAGCACCACATTACTTTATCAACGATCGAACTTTTAGTATTCGAATTATGGAGTCTGGATCTGGTAAGGGACATTTTGGAACTGGATGAATATTCTATCATGAAACTGATACAAATATTACAGCTAGTAAATATCAGTACTATATGTTAACCAACTTGCATGTTTCGAGCGATTTCAATAAAATTATTGCTGAAAATAAACAAGCAGAAGTTAGTTTATTATGAACTGATAAAAATACTGTTAATAATTATAAAGAATTAGAAATTTTTTCTAGTTCTGAAGAGGAATGTGGTCACAATGTCTTTTCAAAAATAGCAAGTGTAACAATCGATAATTACAAAGCTGGACCATTTGAACCAATTCATAATGCCGGATTGATTTACAATGATACAAAAGTTGCTGTTGATGATATGACAGCTATTAAAGTTGATTTTAGTAACTGAATTAATAGCTATGGTTCATTAACTGGAAGTGCACTTAAAGAACGTCTTGATAATCTCAATGATTATGCTAAAGGTAATAATGGTTATGTAATGAATTTTGAAAAAAATCCATTAAGTGTTACTAATATTAGCAATTTATATACAGCTGGGTATCCTTTACGAAATGTTTCAGGAAAAAAACCATTTGATAATGAATATCATTTTCGTTTTGCTCATAACAAATTAACTAATGGTTCAATTAGTGAAAACAAGGTTGATGTTTTTCGTAATGAAGGTGGCATTGACAGATGAACAACATCAAATAACACTGAAACTGATGCAGTTTGTATACGCAATGAATATTTTTTTAGTACTCTTGATCGATTAGATCGATATATCGGTCCAGGGGCAAGTGGAAGTGTTGGAATTGTTGCTGACGATATTAATAATATTAATACATATAAAGTAATGGGAATTTACTGAGGAACTAGTTCGCAAAAACCTATATATGGTAGTAAATATATTAAATTCGATTGTGGTTTTCAAATTCTAATTAATGCAAATGACACAAACCATCAATTATTTGTTGACTATACAATCCAAAACCGCCAAGATTTAATCAATAATCCTGATTTTAAAATTTATCAATAAAACTTGCCTTACTAAATAAAAAACTCCATATTTAACGGAGTTTTTTATTTATTTTTAAATGATATAGATATTTTGTAAAATGCCGTACCAATTAAAAAATAAAGCAAAAATAATGCTACAGCCAACATAAGCAGTAATGACATAAATTCATGAATCAATACGGTCAAGAATTCCGCCATGTCCTGGTAATAATTTGCCAAAATCTTTAATATTAATACTTCGTTTTACTTTACTAAAGTACAAATCACCGCAAATAGCTAGAATGCTTAACACTCCAACAATTACTGCACAAATAAAGTATCAATAAAAATAAATTGATCGATTCATTGTGTTATCCAATTGTCAACCAATGAATTGATTTAAATATGTTGCATGAAGTGCATTATCACTATAAAAGTAGAACATAAATTGCATTAATGTGACAATGACTGTAGTCATAACTACTCCACTAACGCATCCTTCAATTGTTTTATTCGGACTACTTTTTGAAAAATGATGTTTGCCAAATAAACTACCACAAAAATAAGCAAAACTATCAGTTAAAATTGGAATTAATAATAAGAAGATAAAGACATTATAAGTTCTTGTAGCAACAATGTAATACATGGCTGTATAGAAGAAGAATACAAGCGCAGTAACTGTGGCAAAGTACGAACTTTTATTATTATCTTTTAGTTTCTTATTGATGCATAAATAGCTTAAACTATAAATTAGTAAGCCAGTAAATAAAACACCAACAATTAGCCCATAAATTTTTCATTTATTATCATTTAAATTAAATAAATTATTAAAGTATTGGTGAACTCCAAAAATATAGGCAAAAGCATAGGCCGGAATAATCATTAACCCGCATAGAGCTAAAATATTAATTATTTTGTAATCTTTAGCATTTAAAAAACTGCTTAACAATTCATTAGCAATTAAATAACTAAACGGACCAACTAAGAAAATAAACACATTATAAAAGATAAATGCAGTTGAAATTTTATCACTTATAAGATGTTTACTTACAAAGTTTGTATAAGGGTCTGCTAATAAAGCAACAATAATTAAAACTATTAAATATAAACTAATAACACTTGAAGTTTTTAATCTTTGTTTTAAAGTATTTATTTGGTTTTGAGTATTATTTTGCTTCATAAATAAAAAGTAAGCTTATTAAGCTTACATCGTCATTAGTTCCTTTTCTTTTTCGCTATATCGCGTTTCTAATGTTGTATTGTATTTCTTAGTAATTTTATTTAATTCATCTTCAAAATAACGAATTAGATCTTCACTTACATTATCAAGCTTTTTATACATTGTTTGAATATCTTTACGAACATCACGAATTCGAACTTTTGCATCTTCAAGAATTTTTTTAGCTTGTTTTACTGAAGCTTTTCGGTTTTCTTCAGTTTGTGGTGGAAAATTAATTCGAATTGAATCAGGGTTAATAATTGGGTTTACATTTAAATTAGCAACACTAATACCTTTAGTGATTTCTTGAATTTGACTTTTATCATAAGGTTTAATTAATACTTGTGTAGCATTAACAATTTGAATGTTAGCTAATTGATTAAGCTTCATTTCTTCACCATAACACATTACGTGTACTTTATCAAAAATTGATAAATTTACTCGTCCAGTACGAATCAAACCATATTCATTATTTAATCATTGAAGAACATGATTAGCTTTAGTTTCAAATTCTTTTTGTAATTGATTTCATTCCATAATTATTTAGTCATTTTTGTTGATTTAATTTTATTAGTTAAAGCTTTAATAAAACATTTATCTTCATCAGCATTAAAGATTTGAACAGTTACTCCTGAATCTTTTAGTAAACTTAATGCAGTTAAATCCATTACTTGTAAATTTTCTTTTAAAGCTTGTAGATAAGTTAGCTTATCATAACGTTTAGCATTTTTAACTTTGCGTGGATCAGCTGAATATACACCATCAACGCCATTTTTAGCCATCAAAATAGCTTTTGCATCTGTTTCCAATGCACGCAAGGCAATTCCTGAATCAGTTGAAAAAAATGGATTACCTGTACCTCCAGCAAAAATAATCACGTGATTGTTCGCTAAATGATTTTTCATCTCGTTAATATTATAAACACGTGCTATTGTAGGGATTGGAATTAATGAATAAAGATCAACTTTAACATTCATTGATCGCAATTGATCACGCAGAGCTAGTGAATTAATTAATGTGGCAATCATTCCCATTTGGTCAGCAGTTGTACGAGCTACATTTTTTAATGTGCTTGTTCCACCACGAATAATATTTCCACCACCAATGACAACACCAATATTGTAAGTTTTAGTTAAAACTTTAATTTGATTTGCAATTTCAATTAATTTAGTGTTGTTGATAATAGTTTCATTATCTTTAAAAAACTCACCACTTATTTTTAACAAGATCGTTTGTTTTTCTTTCATATAAAAATCTATTTACCTATTTGTTGAGCAACTTCAGCAGCAAAGTCAGTTTGTTTCTTTTCAACACCTTCACCAACTTCGAAACGAATGAATTTAATTAATTCTACACCGTTTTCATTTAAATATTGACCAATTGTTTTGCTAGGATCTTTAAAGAAATTTTGTTCTAATAAACATACTTCGCTTAATGATTTGCGAATTCGTCCTTTAACAATCATTTCTACTCGATCAGCTGGTTTTCCTTCAGCTAATGTTTGTTTAGTTAGAATAGCCTTTTCATTTTCCAAGAAGTCTCTAGAAACATCTTCAATACGTAAGAATTTTGGGTTCATTGCAGCAATGTGCATTGCTACACCTTTATTCACATCTTCTTTATGATTGTTAACTAACATAATAACACCGATTTTGTCGTTAAAATGTTCATATACTTGGAAGAATTGGTTATCTGTTTTATTTAAAACACCAATTCGGCGAACAACAATTTTTTCTCCAGTTTTAGCTGTTAAATTAATACATGCTCCACTAATTGTTGATCCATCAGCAGTTTTAATATTATTTAATGCGTCAATGTCTTGCGGTTTATGTTGTGCTACTAATGATTTAATTTCTTTTACTAAATTGATAAATCCATCATTTTTAGCAACGAAGTCAGTTTGAGAATTAATTTCAATAATTGCTGCATAATTATCATCAACTGAAGTTTTAACAACACCTTCAGTAACAATTGCTCCAGCTTTTTTGCTAGCTTTTGCAATACCTTTTTCACGAAGTCATTGTGCAGCTTTATCTAAATCATCATGACATTCTTTTAATGCTTTAACTGCATCCATCACTCCTGCTTGAGTCATGTCACGCAATTTTTTAATAAGTTCAGTACTTGCCATATATATAAAAAATAATTATTTAAATTATAAATAAAAAATTAGCACAGAGATGCTAATTATTATTATTTCTTGAATTGAGTTTTAATTCTTCTTAATTGGTCAATGATTTTACTGCAGCATTCATTAATTGAAGTAAGTATATCATTAGCTTTAGCTTCAGCACGAATTGGACCTTTAGTTGGAACTAAAACATTAATTCTTGTTGTAAATGATTTGTTTTTAGGATAGTGAACAAATTCCACTTTGATTTCTTCTTGCACAAATTCAAAATCATAAAACTTACTTAATCTTTCCTCTAAATAGTTAATAACAGCATCAGATT
The DNA here is from genome assembly GCA_000770195.1 of Candidatus Malacoplasma girerdii. Taxonomy (NCBI): domain Bacteria; kingdom Bacillati; phylum Mycoplasmatota; order Mycoplasmoidales; family Mycoplasmoidaceae; genus Malacoplasma; species Candidatus Malacoplasma girerdii. Next base: position 357,569 of record CP007711.1, read on the forward strand.
TTGAACAATCTTTTCAACGAACAGTATAATTCATAACTTAAAATTTTCCTTTATATAACATGTGTACAGCAATTTCTTTTGCTATTTTTTCATTTAAACACTTTTTGACAACTGTTAAAGCAAATTCAATCATGGCACTTGGACCATTAGCAGTAATAAAGTTTTTATCAGCAACTACTGGCTTATTAACATACGACTTTTTAAAAGATGCTTCACATCCTGGATAACATGTAGCTTTTACACCTTCTAACATTTCTAAGCATCCATAAACTTGAGTTGCCGCGCATGCAGCCATGTATGTAATTTTTTTATTCTTTGCATTATGCTTTAAGAAACTAATTAATTTTGGTGCATCAACATCATTAAAGTTTTTATATCCTTCTCCACCCGGAAGATAAATTCCATTATATTTGGATAAGTTTTCATTGATAATAACATCATCACAAACAATTCTTGTTCCCCGGTTTAAAATTAAATTTTTCTTCTTTTCAACCGAAATTATTCTGACAAAAAAACCGGCACGTCTTCAAATATCGACTGGAGTAATTACTTCAATGTCTTCACTTTTATTGGCAACGATGACAGCAATTCTAAACATAATATAACATACTAATTATACTTTTTAAATCTATTTAATTCTTCAAACAGTTGGATACATTTACCTTAGCATTAACAATTACTCGGTCATATAATTTATATCCTGAGGTAATAACTTTAGTAACTTTGAATGGATGTTTGCTTTCTTCATCTTTATCAACATCAATCGCTTGCATACAATGAGCATCAAATTCATCACCAATTTTAATATCCATTTTCATTATATGCATATCATTCATTCAGTTATGAAACATATCAATAAACATTTTAAATCCAGTTAAATAATTATTAATTTTTGGATCATCAGTTTGATGGTTAACCATACTTTCAAATTGATTAAAAATATTTAAAAATTCTTCCATTGATGAACTTAAAGCATATTTTTTAATTTCACTAACCTCTTGATTGAATTTATCTTGTAATTCTTTAACTTTAGTATTTAATAGGTCGTTTGCCTGTTTAGCTTTTTCTTGTACTTTTTCCATATAAGAGGCGTTGATGTCACTAATATGCTTAGTTAATTGATTAATTTTTTCTTGTTTTTCTCTATTTTCAAGATTTAAAGTTTCAATTTGTTTATTTAAAGTTTCAATTTGTACTTTTAACTCACTAATTTCATTATTTTTATTATCTTGTTTGTAGTGCTCTTCTTTTTTATTGTTTTGGTCAGTTTTGTTTATTTGTTCACCATTATTTTTAACTTGTTCTTTATTTTCCATATTCGTTTATTTCCTTCATTACTAAATTATTGAAATCAATAACTTCTTGGTTGTCTTTTTCGCTAAGTGCGGCCAATTTGTCTAATTCTTTAGCTGTGTAGTTATTTGGACGTGCATAAACAATTTCAATTATTAAATCACCATTCGTTAATTTTCCTAATAATGATTTCTTAACATCTTTAAAACCATATCCAGCAATAGTTATTTGTTCACCATTAGCAGTTTTTGGTTTTAATTTAACATGTTTTAAACCATAAGGGGTTGGAATATCAATCATTCCACCAACAATTGCCTTTAATGGATCTACTAAAACTTTAGCTTTTAATATATTACCGTCTCGCGTAAAGATTCGGCTTGGATTAATGAAAATTGTAATGTATAAACTACCAATTCTATCATCAAATTCATTACCGGCGCCTTTAACAACAATGATTTTACCGTTTTGGATTCCAGCAGGGATTTCAATGTTAACTGATTGTTCAACTTCAACATAGCCCTTTCCATTACATTCATGACAAATAGAATTAATAATTTGTCCAGTTCCATGGCAATCAGGACAAACACGTTGTGATTGAATAATTCCTAACATTGTTCGTTGTTGACTAAATATTACACCGCTTCCTTTACATGTTGGACATGTTTTAACATCTGTTCCTTTTTTTCCAGCACCTGTTCCATGACATTCGGCACATGTCTTCTTAGTTTTAATCTTAAATGTTTTCTTTGTGCCAATAACTGAATCAATGAAATCAATAACAATTTGGGCTTGAATATCGACGCTATATGGTTGAGTTTTGCCTCGATTGCGTCCTCCACCTTGACCAGCTGCACCGGTAAATCCACGGAATACATTACCAAAGAAACCATCGCCAAATTCATCTTCATCATCTTCAAAAATACTTGAACCTGTTCTTGCAGATTTAAAGCTACTAAAGAATTGATTAAAGATATCATATGGATTAATGTTTTCAGCACTAAATCCTTGTTGATTCAATCCTTCATGACCAAATTGATCATAAATTTTTCGTTGTTTTTCATCACTTAATACTTGATAAGCTTCATTTATTTCTTTAAATTTAGCTTCAGCATCTGGTTCTTTATTTCGATCAGGATGATATTTCATTGCTAACTTACGAAAAGCACGCTTAATTTCACCAATTGAAGCCGTTTTATTGACGCCTAAGATTTCGTAAAAATCACGTTTTTTTGATTGTGACATATGTTTAAATTATACTTAATAATTGGCAATCTATACATCTAAGTGCTAACTGAATAAATTATATCTGTTTTTGCGTTTTAAATTTTCACTTATATAATTAATAAACAATTTATGTCAATCAACGATATTATTAAAGATGAGACTGAAAGTACGTTTTTTGCTACAAATGAAGAACGTTTACTTTTAACTCGACCAGTTAACAACAAAGAATTAAAACTTGAATCAAAAAAAATTGAAACAAGTAAGGTTACGAGTAAATATTTTGAAAATAAAGCCTGCAAATTAAGTTTACTAAGTGTCATGCTTATTTTAGGTACTTTGTTACTAATTTTTATTGGTTTAATTATTGTTGGAACACTTTTTGATTTAAAAATATCAAAAACTCTAGCGTTTAGTTTAGGTTGAAATGGTCAAATTGCAAAAGTTATTATTCCTGATAAAACTTCAATTATTAATTACTACGAGTTTTTTGGTGGCATTGCTGCAACTGATTATTTTAGCCAAATTAGTTCATTATTTTTATCAATCCCTGTATTCATAATTTTAATGTGTGCATTTGGAATTTTATATACCAATGCCAAAGGAATTAAAAATGGTTTCTTAAAATACTTTACCAAATCATCAATGTTTATTTTAGGAGTTTTGGCTTCAGTATTTGCTATGTACTCTGTTTTCTTTCCTAACTTATTAACATTAATTAATGGTTTAATTTTTAGTAATAACTATTACAATTTAAATGACATGGCTGTATTTACTAAACGAATTGTTGTTAGTTTGGTTGTTTTTGTAATCCTATCAATATTCTTAATGATCTTTATTAATTTAGCAATTAGTAAAATGCGTCAACTAATTGTTTGTGAATTATTACGATGATCATTAATTGTTATTGTTGCTTTTGTGATTAACACATTAATCATTCACATCTTTAATTCTTCATTTAGTCGTATGCCATACAATTATTATTATGCAATTAGTAACACCAAAGAAGTTCAAATCGGTGATAAAATAATGAGTGGAAGTAATTTTGCTGATAAATATTTAGGGGGCTTCTATGCATGATATTATGGTGCAAGACATGCATCAAGTCCAATTTTTAATGCTTTATTCCCATTCATGCATAATGCCTATGGTTATAGCCAAAGTGGATTCATGAGCACAGTTATGGGCTTTAATTCAATTGCTTTTTGTTCAATTATTATTCTTCCATTCTTATCACGTGCATTTAATGCTAATAAAGCTAAATACACTGTTTGAGTATTAGGAATTATGGGAATGATCTTAACTTTATTTAGCGAATTAGTTAGTGGTAATGCTTATTTAAGTAGTATTACATGAAGTTGATTTATTTCCACAATTATATTGATTTTAATGTTTATAGCATTTACTGTTGGTACTCCAAAACTAAACGAATGAAGTACATTAACAGTCTACAGTCGTAAAGATTAATTAACTATTAAATAAAAAATACCATCTCAATGTGGTATTTTTTGTTTGTAACTTATTCTGGTGTTCCCCAAGTAATTTCGTCAACACTCTTTGGGTTTTTATTTGTTACAATCTTTTGAATTGTTCCATTACCAACATGAATAACAGTGTTGGCTGTTTGAGCTAATATTGGGTTATGAGTAACAATAACAATGGTTGTTTTATATTTTTTATTCACTTCAAGGAATAAACGCATAATTTCTTTACTCATAGCTTCATCAATTGCACCAGTTGGTTCATCACCAAAAAGAATATTAGGGTTTTTAGCAATACTTCTAGCAATACTAACTCGTTGTTGTTGACCACCACTTAATTCATTCGGATATTTTTTCATATATTGTTTCATTCCGATTGATTCAAGGATTTGATCAATATCAATTCGTAATTTCTTATCAGATTGTAAGTTTTGACCAATAAGAATATTTTCTTTAACATTTAAATTAGGTAATAATGCATATTGTTGAAAGACATAACCAATGTGATCTCTACGAAATTTAGTGAGCTGGTTTTGGTTGTAATCAATTAAATTTTCATTAGCAATAATGACATCACCATAAGTGGCATTATCCATACCACTAATAATGTTTAATAATGTTGTTTTTCCACTTCCACTAGGTCCAAGAATAACGACGAACTCACCACGTTTAATTGTCAAATTGACTTGATCAAGAACTTTTACAGCTAAAAAACCATTGTTGTAATACTTACAAACATTTTTTAATTCAATAATATTATCACCTGATAATTTATTATCAATTTTCTCAATCTTTCTTGTTAGTTTCTTAGTTTTTTCAAGTCTAGCAACATATTTAGCATGATAACGTTGGTTAAATGTTTCAATTAAAGTGTTAATCTTGTTATTTAATCCATTAATTTGCTCATTCAATTTATTAATTTTTTTATTTTTTTAGGGTAAAAATGTTTGGTGTAATTTAAACAATATTCTTTTCAAGCAATTTGCTTATAAAAATTACTAATTTTTAACAAGTAATCGCTACGATAAGGGATCATTTGTTCATTAGCTTCATTTTCAAGATATTTAATAAATTGATAGTAAGCATAAGCATGATTGATTTTAATTTCAGGATCAAATAATTCATAAAAACGAATTAAATAATTATTCTTCATCAATTTAGCTTTAAGGTAAATAATTGCTCTATTTAAATTATTTTTCTTTCGTGTAAATTGTTTTAGTTGTTTTCAATTATGTGCAATCGATAAATCTAAATGATTAATTTTTTCATTTAAATCATTTAATTTATTGTTCAACTTATCAAATTCTGCTTTTAATATGATGTTTTTGATTTTTAAATCTTCTTTTTTATTCATAACTATTTAATCATTTCTATTAATTTATCACGTTTTAAGGTCAAAACACCATTAGTTCCTGCAATCGTAAAGACAATTAAGACAATTCCTAATGCTCCTAGATAGTAATATCATTTAACAGTTGCATTAATTCAAATACCAATTCCACCAAAAATAACTGCATTATATACATTAACCATTAGATGTGATATTCCGATTGATATTAGCAAACCAATAATAATTACTGGTATATAAATTGATAAATAAGTAGCCGCATTTTGATTATCACTATAACCCAATGACTTTAAAATAGCTGCAAGTTTTTTTGAATCGTTAATTATCATGTTGGTTACTAAAGCAATAATGATAATAACCATAACAGCGATAACACCAATTACAACTTTAGTGACTTTATTAACTGTATTGCTAATATTGGTGTAAACTAAATTGCTTGATAATTTATCATTTGCGCCAGTCAATAGTGCTTCATAAACTTGTTGTCCATAATACTTAACAATTAATTGTGCTAACTCATTAGCTTTAGCTGCTAAAGCTTGCTGATTTTCATCAGATGGATTAGCAATTAGTGTATTGTATAAACTAGTAATTTCTTGACCTAAGGTAGTATTTAATAATCCTGCAGCTTTTGCAGCCATATATGTGTTAGCACCAAACTTTAAAGTATTAAATGCAACATTGCTATTAAATTTGTCATTTGATAAATACAAACCACTTGATGCATATAGCATCATAGATTTTGCTAACAAAGCCCCGCCTTCATTACTCTTAGTAAATACACCATTAAATCCATATGGTGTTAATTGATATTGTTCATGATCAATTGCTTGATAGTTACTAATATTAATTAATCCATCTTTAGCATTTTTACCTATCTTATCATGTGGATATCCAATATTAGCATTATTGCCAATACTTAATTCTTCGTTAGCATATCAGTTATTAGGTTGCACATTTTCACCGGTTTGATTAGCATCATTCAAGTGTGATTTAAGTCTTAGTAAGTAATTAGCTAAATCTTGATCAATAAAATATTCTTCACCTTCATAAGTTGTAAATATTCCTTTAACAGTAAATGTCGCTGTATCTGTGTAATCAGGATCAATTTCATTATTATCAACACGAATTTGATGTTGAATTCGATCGGCACGATTATTGATTTTAAAAGTGATTTTACTGCCTTCACTTAATCCATATTTATGTGCTGCATAAGCATTAACTAAAATCGGATAATCAACTTTGTTGGCTAAGTCAGTAGTAGTATATGTGATACGATTAATTAAATTATTACCGTCTGTATCAAATAAGTTAACATATTGAGATAGATGTTCACTATTAGCTTTTACCCCCATAATTGTGCTATTACTATTTGAACTTATTTCATTTACGTCTAAATAAGTGTAAGTTTCATCATCATCTTTAATTGGCACAGTGTTATAGGTGATTGGGTAATCCATCACTGCGCTTGGACCAAAACTATACGCAATCGTTAGTAATTTAATGAACTCTGGATTTAAAGCAACAGCAAAGGTAGCTCCTAGTGCTGTCTTATCATTTACTTCATAATTACCAGTTTTTTCATTTAAGACAAGTTCATTTTGCACTTGTGACAGATCTTCCCCTAAACCTTGAATTAAACGTTCTCTTAAGATTGCTTTCGTTGATCCTTTTTCTTGTTCATTGTGCAAAGCATCACCAACATAATTAAAAAATTCTTGTGATGATTTATATGCAGCTGTTCGCACATTTTCAGGCATTAAACTACTACTAATATCTCATGGATCAGATGTTTGTCCAAAAGCACCAACAACATAATTAAGTGTTCCGTTAGTCATTATCCGATTCTTTAAGTAAAAAATGTCATACGCTTGCCCAACAGCATCACCCATAAATGGAATAAATAGATTAGAAAAATAAACACTTTTACCAGTTGAATCAGTTTGTGTAATTGCTGGAATATATTTAGCAACGTATTCATCAATTTTGCTTGGCGGAATTAAATGTGTTAAATCATTTGCGGCATTTAAAGCTAATGATGAATAATAATATTCATGATCAATAACATCATTTAAATCACGTCGGGTTCCACTAACATTAATAATTCCTTTTAATTGTTCTTGATCAATTCCATTAAAAGTAACATTAAATTCTTTAATAGGCACTCATCACGGAACTACTTCACTTAAATCAAAAGTAACTTTTTTATTGCTATTTCCATAATATGAACTTTGCAAATAAACATTATCACGGCTGTCATTTCCTGCTTGATTAAAACCTGATGCTCCATAAGCTAAAAATAAATCATTTTGTTCTAATTTACTAACATCATAATCAAAACGAGTTGGAATGTATTGTCCTCCACTTGTAGTCGGTGTTGCTAACTTTATTGCATAGGTGTAATTACGTGAAGCGTTTGTTTTACTAATTGCATATTCAAATTTATTGTTAATACTTGTTGAAAACACAAGTGAAGATACAGTCATTGATGTCATTACAACAAGAACTAATAACTTTCAAATTGAACTAAAAGCAACAGCTACTCGAAATTTAGTAATAATTCCAAACTTACTTACAAGCGTTTTTGCAGCTTTAGCAATAATGTTTGGGTTATCTTGGGAGTCAGTTTTCATTGTATCAACTGTTTTTTTATTTAATACTCAATAACTAGTTAAGTAAATAACACCCATGAAAATTAATAAGCAAATACCAAAGGCAATTAAAATGCTAAAGATATTAATTGACAGTATTGATGTTGGCAACATTCAATAATTAGATAAAAGTTTTAAAACAAACCATTGTAATCCAAATCCAAGCGTTACCCCAGCAATTGCTCCAACTAGACTTGGAATTAAGGCAAACGGAAGTAATGAACCAGCAATAACTCACTTACTTAATCCATTAGCACGCATAATTCCTAAAATAGATTGATTAATTGTGATATAACGATTAATTACAATTGCACAAATCACTAAACTTAAGAGAATAATGAATAAGGTTAGTGTATATGAAACATAATTAATATCATTAATAAAACTTGGAATAAAAGCAATTCTAAAGGCACTAGCATTTAACACATTACTTGTGTCATTTGCAAAATAAGCTGCTTTAATCCCAGGAGAAAGAATCATTTCTTCTTTCGCTCAAGCGTTAATACTATCAAGGATCTTTTGTTGTTCTCGATTACTAATATCGTTAGTAAATTTGGCAACAATATAATCTTCGGTTTTATTTCCTCTAAATCCATCATACACCCGATTATATCCGGCATTATTAGTAAAGAAAATACATTCACTTTTTGGGTTGGGAGTTGTTCTAGTAATACTTACAATTGGATAAATAAAATCAGGTGTAATTCCGCTGCCAATAATAATAAAATTAGTATTTCCTCCAGGAGCAATAGTTTGATTATTGTGTTTACTAACATAACTATCAACAAAAGCCTGAATTTCTTGATAAGTTAATGTATTCATTCAATCAATAAATAACGTTCTTAGTTCAGTTATTTTTGGATGGTTTTGAATATAAGAATTAAATTGAGCATCAGATTTTAAATCATTAACTTGAGCTGTCAATTTATGGTTAGCTTCCATAAATTCAGGGTTAACATTAGTGAAATAAGCTGTCCAATTATCAATTTCGCAGTTACTTGGAACATCACCAAAGATTCAAGTAGCAGTAATTCGGTAATCTTTAACAAAAACTTCTTCATTACCAGCAAGTTCATCACTTAAAACTTTTTGCAATTGTTTTAAATTATCAACTCAATATTTTTGACGTTCTTTATTATCTAAACTTAAATTGCCCGGTAAAGCATCCAAATCAATCTTAATTTGATTTTGACTTGGTCAATTGGCTTTTTTTAATAAATGAACTTTTTCAAGATAGTGAATATCATATTTACATATACTGCTTGGTAAATAGCTTAATGTTCTACCTAGATCATAATGGTCATTTAATTCATAATTTAAAATATCAAAAGTAGCATCGGTTACTGAAAAATTGTTTCAATTGATGCCGTTGGTGTTATTATTAATATCAATGTTAACTAACTTATCAATTTGATCATCGATTGATGAATTAACACCTTTATAAAAAATTTTGTCTGATGAGTTACTGATTTCTAATGAATTAAAATCACGGAACATTAATCGATTACTATATTCACTTTTTAAGTGTTGGTCAAGTGGTGTATCTTTAGTCCCTGATATTTGATAAAGTTCATCAGCTGCATCTTTCAATTTATCACTAATAGTACTTGAACCACTCAAACCACCGGATTGAATTAGTTTATCAATTTCATTAAAAGATTTATCCGTTGTTTTATTGCTATTTTTACCATATGCCTTTTGCTCAGTTGTAATGTAATTGTATAAAGCTGTTGATTCATTTGTTTTTGCTGTTACTATATCAATAGTTGGAGCAAGAAAACGATCATATTTATTTCATTCAATAGGATCATTTATGACATCAAGAAAAAACTCTTTAATTGCTGTTTTTTTAGCGATATTATCAATGTCTAATAAATAATAACAGCGAAAAAGATAATTATTACCTGAAGTTCTCGCTGTAAAAAACGGAGCTATTAAACCATCATTAGTTTTAACTAAATGATTTTGTTCATATAAGTAAGAATAAAATTCACTTCCAACATTATCATCTTGTTGCTTTTCTACTAAATTGGAATATTTAGCAACTCCATTATCATAAACTTGGCTAATAGTAATATCATGTAAATTTCCTTCTGAAGAAATTTGATGATATTCAGTATTAATACTTGTAGTTGCACTATTTAAAACGGTAAAGATTCCTGTAGAAAGAAAAACAAGGAAAGTTAATCCAACCATACTTAGCTTATTTTTCTTTAACGATCTAAAAGCGTTCTTTAATAGATTTCACATAAATACGTTAATTTATAAATTATATTAATTAGTAATATATACTTATTACCATTAACATAATATAGAAAGCGATAGTAACAATTACTATCTATATGATCTTAACAGGTAAATTCAAAGGTAAAACAGTTCAAATTGAACAGATTAACTTTCAAGATCCACATATTTTGCATAAACTAGATAACATTGGTTTAACAGTTGGTGCAATTATTAAAGTTTTGGACTTTAATACCGATAAAAAGCTGCTTTATCTTAATATTTACAATGTTGATTATGTCTTAAGAGAAAGTGACTGTTATGGCATTGAAGTCAAAGAAATTAGTGAAGAAAACTAAAAAACATTTAGTTATCAGCTCCCAACAAACAAAATTAAACCAAATTAAACAACATGTTTGTGTTAAACATTTATGTGATTGTGAAGAATGCAAGGAATACTTGGTGAAAATTCCAACTAAATTTGCTAATTTTAGTAAAAAGACATTATTAATTGGGGCACCAAATGTTGGCAAATCAACATTATTTAACAAAATCACTAATGGGACTGCAAGTGTTAGTAACATTGACAGAATGACGGTTGATTCTAACTGTGGTTATATTAAAAAACACCGTGATCAAGTAATGATTGATCTACCAGGATTGTATAACTTAAGTCATCCAAATGATGAAGAATTAGTTGTGACAAACATGTTAATGAAAAACGATTATTCGTCAATCACTAATATTATTGGAGCAACCAGTTTAAAAAGAGATTTATATTTAACACTTCAATGTGCTGAAACTGGCGTATTGAGTGCTGTTATTATCAATGCGATTGATGAAGTTAATTGTGAAATTATCAATTTCACTAAACTATCTAAATTGTTTGGTGGAGTTAAATTTATTCCTTTAAGTGCTAATGGTCGATTTGATGCCAATGCATTAACTGACATAATTGCTGAAGAAAGCAAGTGTGACAATCAATTCTTTAAATATTCACCATCAATTGAAAACTCTATTAAAAAAATTAGCAATATTTTACCAGACCATAAACATTTATCAAAACGATATATATCATTAATGATTCTTGAAGGTAATGGCTATATTCATTCTTATTACCAACATTTTTATGAAAAAGAATACAAAAAGCTATTGCCAATTCTTGACGAAGTTAAACATTTGAATCTAGCCGATGTTATCAAAGCTGAAAAAATACAATTTATTAATGATGTATACAACCAATGCATTATTAAAAAACCAAATGTTAGCTATTTAAAAATTAATAAAGAAAAACAACATCGTTTTGACCGTTTTTTGCTAAGAAAATGAGTAGGAATTCCTTTAACTATTTTCTTATTAACTTTAATTTATTTTATTGCTTTTGGTCCTTGAACTGGATATAAATTACAACAATTATTAAGTGAATCCTTTTTTGGACAAGTAGTCGCTGATCAATGGCTTAGTCCATTATTTACTCATATTTGGGGAGCAAATCATGTGGGAACATGATTTACAGGATTATTTGTTGATGGTTTATGAGCAGGAATGGGCACAGTTTTAGCTTTTAGTGTGCCAATCATTATTTTATTCACTTTAGTTAATATCGTTCAACAAGTCGGTATTATTTCGAGAATTTCAGTTTTATTAGACCAAACCTTTGAACATTTTGGCTTAAGTGGAAGAAGTTTTGTTAATTTGATGACAGGATTTGGTTGTAATGTTCCAGCTATAATGATGGTTCGAAGTAGTAACAGTAAAAAAGAACGAATTATTTCAATGTTAATTACTCCTTTCATTAGTTGTAGCGCAAGAGCAATTGTTTATTCATTTGTTTGTACAGCAATATTTGGTAATCATTTTGGTTGATTAGCTATGGTTGGATTAATGATCATGAGTGGATTAGTAGCTTTAACTATCGGCTTAGTTTTTAGTGAAACAATGTTTCGAAAACAAAAATCATTCTTTTTTATTGAAATGACAACATGACGCAAACCAGATATATTTGTTATTCTTAAAAACGTTTGAGCACAATTTGTTGATTTTGTCAAAAAAGCAGCAACATTTATTGTTCTAGCTAGTTTATTAATCTGATTTCTTTTACATATAGGGTGAAATAGTAGTGGTAAATTTAATATCCTAAAAGATGAAGAAATTAATGGTTCATTAATTGCTTATATGGCACAAGGATTTAATTGAGCTTTAATGATTCCTTTTGGTGGAATTAATAATGATCATTCGTGGGTGTCAAATACTAGCGTAGGATGAAAAATGATGGCTTCACTATTAAGTGCATTTCCTGCTAAAGAAATTGCTCTAAGTAATTTAAGTTTATTATTTAATAGTACTGATAACTTCAATAATATTATTCAAACTCCACATAATATCCCTATTGGAATTAGTTATTTAATTATTCTGATGTTTTATTTACCTTGTGCATCAACGTTTGTTGTGATTAAACGTGAAGGTGGATGAAAAATCATATGAATTAATATGTTTACTGGATTAATCACAAGCTATATTCTTGGTTTAAGCGCTTATTGAATAACTTATGCAATCATTCATTAATTAAATATAAAATAAAGTGAACCATAATAAATGGTTAAAGTTTTAAATGGGGATGTCACGGAGTCGACACGTTTAATGAGTTAATTAATGGCAGTGGGATAAGCTCCTTATCGCTATAAATGAGACTTAATAAATGCAAAGTCAAACAATGAAGAAATGGCAATTGATCCATTAATGATGAATCAAATGTCATACAACGTACAAATTAGTGCGTAATTATTTTTAAAATTATTTTTATTTAATTTATCCTTCAATGTTTTAGTGAATTTAATTTTTAATAACTAAAACTTAAACTTAAAAGTCTTTTAATGGTTGGGTTGTTTATGTCTAACAATCATTAAAAGTGCATTCAAATACATAAGCTAAACTGTAGAAGTTAGTTAATAAGTTAAATGTGGAAATGGGTTCAATTCCCATCATCTCCACCATAATATATCAATATAACAGCAAATCAATTTGCTGTTTTTTTATAGCAAAAGAAACTATAAACACAAGATGTTTAATAATTTTTTATTGAATTAATTATTATTTTAAGTTCTTTAACTGAAATGACTTTAGTTAATTCCTCTTCAAATAATAATTTATTTGCTGATAGTTTAACAGCAAACAATGAGTTTCATACAGAATTTACTTGCCTCGTTTATTTGATTTAAACAGTTACTATGTAACTAAATTTACAAGTAATGAAGAGTATATATTTGCTAATGTTTCATCTATTTGTGATGATAAAAAATGAATTTTTTGTTAGTTTTTTTGTCTAAATATCTAGTAATATTAATTGTTAATTTTTTCTCCATTTATTATTAATGTTTTATGCTTTCTTTCAAATACAATTCAATGACTATATTGATTATTTTCAAACCTTGTTTTAGTACGAAATATTTCTTCTTCGATGTTTAATTTTTCTACTATTAATTGGCCTGAGGATAAGATACTTTTTTCACTTACACCATTAATATAAAAATCTATTTCCATATAAAAATTAAAACAAAAAAGCAAGAATATTCTTGCCTAATGTTTTAGATTATGAGGTTTTGAGCGAAATTGGCTAGATTTGGACTCTTTCTGAGATTGGGTGTATTCGTTGATTACTTTGGAATCTTGAAGATCGGTTGGGGTCTTATCAAAATCAGATAAAGATGAGGGAATTAGATGAAATGTATATGTGTTTGTTTGAACTTCTAAAATATATTCAAAATTAGTATAATCAATTTTTTTGGCTTTATTTATGCATAACTTTATGTTTTTTAGAGCTTGCTTAGTATATTCTATATTTGACGTGTTTGTATCATTAAGAAATTGAGATTTATTAAAATTATTAACATAATTATTTTTGTAGTTTTGTCGATATTAGAATAAAATATTGAATTCAATTGGTTATTAATTAACCCCTTAGTTGTATATAAGACTAAATTATTTTCTAAGTTATTTGATATTTTTAAAATATTTAGATCGGGCGGATTTGAATTAATCCTTCGTTCTAAGTCATTAATTATTAAGTATTTATCGCTTTTATTTAATGGTAAGGTTTCTTGATAAATATTTTGATCTACATTAGCTTCTAAAATCTCTTTGTCAATAATAAAAATATCTTTTGTTATGGCCACGCCTTTATGATTTTTTCAATATTCGTTGGTTTGATAAGAGCTGTTATCAATTTGCAGGTTATATTTAGTTGTGTTTTTTCTTGCAGTTTGAAGCCTAATGCAATAATATGTTTTATCTAATGAGTTTTCAAAAATTATCAAAGGATGAATCTTGAATTTTGTGTCAATATTTAGATGAAAAATATCTTCTAATAAAGAATTATTAATTTTTTTAATTCTCCTGATTATTTAAAATGTGTATCTTTTGTTTGGATTATTCAATAAAGTCTTTCAACAAATCAATTAATCCTGCAGTATTAGTTCAAAAACCTCTTTTGTTCTTTTTTAGACTCAAAATAATTTCATATCTTTGTTGAAGAACCTTAGATTTTAAATTTTGTTGTTTTATAGCCTCGGGGTTAATTATTTCTTGATCTGTCAGATCTAGTAAATAATTAGAATATACTCCATCAAGATATGAAATTAAAAAAATGTTTTTAGGTAAATCAATATTTAATAATTCGATTAATTCCTTAATTTGTTTATCTTGAGCACCGCCTGATTCTTTTATGTGTTTTGCTTCTAAAAATATGTAATATTCATTAACTTTAAAAATCACGTCTAAATCCTTACTTTGGGAACCAAAATTAATTCCTGGAATGATTATTTGTTTTAGTTTTTTAGAATAATATGCAACTGAATAAGGATTATTGAAAAATATATCATTATTTTCTGAAAAAACGAAACCTATTTGAATTGCTATATCGATAACTTTTTGTTGGCCGATAATTCCTAACGATCTTTGTGCTCCTTTGTCAATCATAGCTTGAATTCATTCTTTAGGAGTATATTCACTTATATCTCTATATTGCAAATACAGATTAACAATTGATTTTAATGTCTCTGGATTTGATTTTATGGTGGAAATAGCGGAGTCACAAGCATTAATAAAACAATTAAATTCACTTTTATTTCCTAATTCATTTAAAACCAATTCTTTTAATTCACTATATATTTTTTCTGAACTTATATTATTTTTATTTAAAGTTTTAATTGTTATTAACAATTCTTTTATTTGCTTGGTTGTTTCAACCATTTCGTTTAACGATTTGTGCATTTTAAGGGACATATATCTAGAATCTAAAGACTCTTTATTTTCAACTGATTTTCTTAAATATTCTAAATTTGACTTTAATTTCATATGTTTTATATCCTTTGTTAGTTTTTGATTATTTATCAAAATAATCAGAAGCTTGTTCCATTATTGCTCTTGCTAATTTAAAATCCATTCTTCTTCTTCTTATGCCTGATTTTGTATTACCCATAAATGGAGTTAAAATTGTGTCCGTGGATTTGTTTCTAAGTTCTTGCAAAATACTATTGCATTTATTAATAAAAGAATCTCTATTTTTTTGTTTGATATCGATATTTACTAATGTATAATGCCGAGAAGAATGGTTTATTTTTGTTTCCCAATTATATGGAATTTTTTCTTTAAAATCAAAATGAATTAATTTTTTATCATCTGCGCCGTCAATGGCTCTTATTCCTAGCCATCCGTGCAAATCATTAAATAAAATTTTAATAGTTTTTTTGGGAGAAATTTTTAAAGAATAAAGGAATGCCAATGTATTTATAAAATTATTGTTTTTGTAAATTTTAATTTTGTCATAAGTCTTCGGGATTCCATCAAAACAGGCAACACAAATTGGTGTGTCAGTATCATCAAAAGGATTTTCCTCAAGAATGGTAATTGATGATAAGAGATTTTTATTTTTAAACGAAGAATTTATAAAAGATTCAGGAATAATTGCAACTATATATTGTTGCGCTTCTATCATTTTTTCTAATGCTATTAAATACAAATCATTGTATATACTATTATTAAAATATTTCGATAAATCAATTTTTTTTCTTGTTGCTGAATGCTTAGCTAAATAAGGCGGATTAGTTATTATAATTGCATTATTTATACTAGGAATTTTTAATAAGGAATCATTTCATTCTCAACCTAGATGATTATCAATATCTAGTCCAATGATTTTATTAATTCCATATAATTTTGATATATTAATCAAATTACCGGCACCGGCAAAGGGATCATAAGCTATTGAACACTTAGAATTTAATATAAAATCAACAATTTGTGGTTTTAACCAAAATTTTTGTCTTGTAAAAAACTGACCTAGTTTTATTTTTTGTTCATTTGCATTGATGTCTTTCTTCATATTTATTCCTTGTTATAGTTGTTATATATAAAACATAAAATTCAAAACTGAATTTTACATTAATTAATGTTTATGGTTTTAAATATAATTATATATTTTTAAAGGATTTAATTAATTAAAAACACCAAGCGCAAGAACACTTGATGTTATTTGTTAATTTATAGAATTTTGTTCATTATTGATTTTTGGTTTGTTTTTTGTTTTTTTGTCCTTTTTAGCTTTCTTTAAACTTGCTTTTTCTTGCCTAATGTTTTAGATTATGAGGTTTTGAGCGGGATTGGGTAGCTTTGGGCTCTTTCTGAGATTGGTTGTATTCGTTGATTACTTTGGAATCTTGAAGATCGGTTGGGGTCTTATCAAAATCAGATAAAGATGATTTAGAAGCCAAATGTGTGTGTTTAGAGACATCAAGGCCAGAATTAAGACCTAATCAAATTTGTTCTATTTGATGATAGTCATATGAAGTATTTACATATTTTAATACATTGAACCCTTGGTTTAAGCTTGTACGGATTAAGCTCATTTGGTCTGCATCATAAAATTTTTTAACATAGTAAGAATCATCTATTTTTTTGAATTTACAAAAACACTTTTCAAAGTTTAATTTGCTATTACCTTGTTGTAATTCAAATAATTTATTTGCAAAATGGTCTTGAACATGTTTTTTATAGTCTGGCGACCAATATAGTTTAATTTTTTCTCAATCAACATCATTTCATTCGTTTAATGTACTATTATAAGTTGCTACGTTATTTATTTTCTTTTCGAAATCTTTTGAAAACAAAATGAATGTTAATGTACATTTACCAAAAGGAATTAATAACTTAGACGTTGAAAAATATAAAAATAATTTTCAAGGTATTAAGGATTCTGGCTCTGATATCCCAGATGGAATTGGTTTAGATCCAACAACAACTCATTGAATTTATGATTCCAATAGTAATTCTAAATTACCATTAATTTTAGGTTTAACATTTGGATTAATTGCTCTAATTGGAATTAGTAGCTATTTTGTATACAAATATTGACAAAATAAAAGTCAAAAAACAATTAAAAAATAGTTAATGGTAGATTAATCTGCTTTTCTTATTTTTATGCTAATATATATATATATATATATATATATGAAGTTACGTAATTTTGCAAAATTATTTACAGGATTGTTAGCAATTAGTGCTCTTCCTGCTAGCATTGTTTTTTCTAATTCTAATCCACAAATCCATAGTAGTTTCTTTGTTGAAAATCCAACAAATGATATTTCTTGAAGTATTGATGATAGTGGAAATATTTCACCTGCTGATAAAACACAAATCAAGGGTGCTATAGAAATTCCTGCAAAAGTTAATGTTGGTGGTGTTGACAAACCCGTTACTGGAATTGCTATATTTGCTTTTCAAGGTTGCATTTTCTTAAAAAGTGTAACTTTTGCTGAAGGTAGTCAATTAACTAGTATTGATATTAATGCTTTTGATAGTTGTACTTCATTAACAAGTATTGCTATTCCAAGTAGTGTAACTAGTATTGGTCATGATGCTTTTAGTAATTGTGTTTCATTAACAAGTGTTACTTTTGCTAAAGGCAGTCAATTAACAAGTATTAGAGATAATGCTTTTAGAAATTGTAGTGCATTAACAAGTGTTAATTTTGGTAATGACAGTCAATTAACTAGTATTGGTGTCGGTGCTTTTAATGGTTGTAGTTCTTTAAATAGTATTAATATTCCTAACAGTGTAACTAGTATTGATGTTGGTACGTTTGGTCGATGTAGTTCATTAACAAGTATTAATATTCCTAGCAGTGTAACTAGTATTGGTGATGGTGCGTTTAATTGATGTAGTTCATTGGCAAGTATTAATATTCCTAACAGTGTGACTAGAATTGGTACTAATGCTTTTAGAGATTGTAGTTCATTAAAAGATGTAACTTTTAATTGAGATAATGGCCAATTAGGAACTGACAAATTAACTCTTGGAAATAATTTATTTAGAAATGATACTTCTAGTCAAACAATTTATTTTCATATTCCATTAGGAACAGAAGATCAATATAAAGCAAAATTTACTCAAGACATTTTAGGAACTAACATTACTGCTAAATGAATCTCTTCTATTCAATGAAGTATTACTGATGATGGTTTTATTTCACCTGCTGATAAAGGACAAATCAGGGGTGCTATAGAAATTCCTGTAAAAGTTAATGTTGCTGGTGTTGACAAACCCGTTACTGGAATTGCTAATAGTGCTTTTTGAAATTGCACTTCATTAACAAGTGTTACTTTTGCTGAAGACAGTCAATTAACTAAAATTGGTAATTCAGCTTTTTTTGGATGTTCATCATTAGCGTCTATTAATATTCCAAACAGTGTAACTAGTATTGCTGAAGAGACTTTTTTTAATTGCAGTTTATTAAAAACTATTAATATTCCAAACAGTGTAACTAGTATTGGTAGTTATGCTTTTTGAGATTGTAGTTCATTAACAAGTATTACTATTCCAAGAAGTGTAACTTTTATTAGCAGTTATACTTTTAAAGGTTGCAGTTCCCTAATAAGTATTAATATTCCTAGCAGTGTAACTAGTATTGGTGATGGTGCGTTTAATTGATGTAGTTCATTGGCAAGTATTAATATTCCAAGCGGTGTGACTAGTATTGGCAAAAATGCTTTTCGTGATTGCAGTTCATTAAAAGATGTAACATTTAATTGAAATATTGACCAATTAGTAACTGACAAATTAACTTTTGGAACTGATTTATTTAATAATACTTCTTCTAGTCAAGCAATTAATTTTCATATTCCATTAGGAACAAAAGATCAATATATAGCAACATTTACTCAAGACATTTTAGGAACTAACATTACTGCTAATTGAATTGATGATATTGTCCCACCAACTCCTACACCTACTAATTCATCAGATCTAGGTTTAATCTTAGGTTTAATTTTTGGTTCTATTGCTTTAATTGCAATTGGAAGTTACTTGGGATATCGATACTATAAACACCGTAAAAACAGTAAAAAATAAATAGCAGTTAATACTGCTATTTTTTTATTTTTATGTAAAACATATTTATACATATATTATTAGTAGTAATGTTGGAGGATTATGTACTTATGATGAAACTTAGAAATTTCAATAAATTTTTAATTGGATTAGCAGTAATTTCTGGTGGATTAACTGGAACTGTTCTTTCTAATCCAAATATCCATAGTAGTTTAGTTAATGAAAGCAAGGCAACGAATGATATTTCTTGAAGTATTGATGATAGTGGAAATATTTCACCTGCTGATAAAACACAAATCAAGGGTGCTATAGAAATTCCTTCTGTATGAGATGGAAAACCTGTTACTGGAATTGCTAGAGAAGCTTTTTCAAGATGTATTCCATTAACAAGTATTATTATTCCTAGCAGTGTAATTAGTATTGGTGATGGTGCTTTTAGTATTTGTACTTTTTTAACAAGTGTTAATTTTGCTGAAGACAGTCAATTAAATAGTATTGGCAAAAGTGCTTTTTGAAATTGCAGTTCATTAACAAGTATTAATATTCCAAGTAGTGTAACTAGTATTGGTGACGGTGCTTTTAATAATTGTAGTTTATTAAAAAGTGTAAATTTTGCTGAAGGCAATCAATTAACTGATATTGATAATTTTGCTTTTAGTGGTTGTGGTTCATTAACAAGTATTAATATTCCAAGTAGTGTGACTAGTATTGGGCGTGCTGCTTTTCAAAATTGTAGTGCATTAACAAGTATTGTTTTCACTAAAAATAGTCAATTAACTAGTATTGGTTATATGGCTTTTAGTAAATGCAGTGCATTAACAAGTATTAATATTCCAAGTAGTGTAACTAGTATTGGTAGAAATGCTTTTGAAAGTTGTACTTCATTAACAAGTGTTAATTTTGATAATGACAGTCAATTAACTAGTATTGGTTATATGGCTTTTACTAAATGCAGTGCATTAACAAGTATCAATATTCCAAGTGGTATAACTAGTATTGGGTTCCAAGCTTTTATTGGTTGCAGTTCATTAAAAAACATTAATATTCCAAGCAGTGTAACTAGTATTGGGCAGCAAGCTTTTAGTAATTGTAGTTCATTAACTGATGTAACTTTTAATTGAGATAATGGCCAATTAGGAACTGACAAATTAACTCTTGGAAATAATTTATTTGAAAGTATTTCTTCTAGTCAAACAATTAATTTTCATATTCCATTAGGAACAAAAGATCAATATAAAGCAAAATTTACTCAAGACATTTTAGGAACTAACATTACTGCTAATTGAATCTCTTATATTCAATGAAGTATTACTAATGATGGTTTAATTTCACCTGCTAACAAAGGCTTAATTAAAGGTGATGTAACAATTCCTGATACTGTTAATGGAAAAACTGTCACCGGAATTGCTAAAGATGCTTTTTCAAGATGTACTTCATTAACAAGTATTAATATTCCAAGTAGTGTAACTAGTATTGATGGAAGTGCTTTTGAAAGTTGTACTTCATTAACAAGTGTTAATTTTGATAATGACAGTCAATTAACTAGTATTGGTTATTTGGCTTTTAGTAAATGCAGTGTATTAACAAGTATCACTATTCCAAGTAGTGTAACTAATATTGGAAATAGTGCTTTTGATAGTTGTACTTCATTAACAAATGTTAATTTTGATAATGACAGTCAATTAACTGATATTGGTAATTTTGCTTTTAGTAGTTGTGACAAATTAATAAGCATTACTTTTGCTGAAGGCAGCAAATTAACTAGTATTGGTAGTTATGCTTTTTGAGATTGTAGTTCATTAACAAGTATTACTATTCCAAGAAGTGTAACTTTTATTAGCAGTTATACTTTTAAAGGTTGCAGTTCCCTAACAAGCATTAATATTCCAAGTAGTGTAACTAGTATTGGTGGAAGTGCTTTTGAAAGTTGTACTTCATTAACAAGTGTTAATTTTGATAATGACAGTCAATTAACTAGTATTGGCGATGGTGCATTTAGTCGTTGCAGATCTTTAAAAAGTGTAAATTTTGCTGAAGGTAGTAAATTGAATAGTATTGGTGATAAAGCTTTTTATGTTTGTACTTCATTAACAAGTATTAATATTCCAAGTAGTGTAACTAGTATTGGTAGTAATGCTTTTAATGATTGTAGTTCATTAACAAGTGTTAATTTTGCCGAAGGATGCAAATTAACTGGTGTTAGTGATTATGCTTTTTATGATTGCAATTCATTAAAAACTATTGATATTCCAAATAATGTAACTAGTATTGGCAGAGATGCTTTTAATCTATGCACTTCATTAACAAACGTTTATATTCCAAGTAGTGTAACTAGTATTGGCCAAAACGCTTTTTGAAAATGTAGTGCATTAACAAGTGTTAATATTCCAAGTAGTGTAACTAGTATTGGCAGAAGTGCCTTTGGTTGATGCAAGCAACTTTATAATGTTGATTTTGATAAAGATAGTAAGTTAGATAATATTAGAGAAAATGCTTTTCGTCATTGTGGTTTGTTAACAAATATTACTATTCCAAGTAGTGTAACTAGTATTGGTGGAAATGCTTTTAGTGATTGTAGTTCATTAAAAAATGTAGCTTTTAATTGAAATAGTGATCAATTAATAGGTAACAAATTAACTCTTGGAAATAATTTATTTAATAATGCTTCTAGTCAAAAAATTAATTTTCATATTCCATGAGGAACAAAAGATCAATATAATGCAAAATTTACTCAAGACATTTTAGGAACTAACGTTACTGCTAATTGAATTGAAAATAATCCTCCAGCTCCGAGCTCCAATTCAAATTTACCTTTAATCTTAGGTCTAACATTTGGATTCATTATTCTAATTGGAATTGGCAGTTACTTGGGATATCGATACTATAAACACCGTAAAAACAGTAAAAAATAAATAGCAGTTAATTCTGCTGTTTTTTTATAAAATATATATGACTTATGAAACTTAGAAATTTCACAAAATTTTTTACGGGAATTGCATTAATTTCAGCGCTTCCTGTTGGTGTGGTTATATCTAATCCACACACACACACACACAGTAGTTTAATTGTTGAAAGCAAAGCAACAAATGATATTTCTTGAACTATTGATGATAGTGGAAATATTTCACCTGCTGATAAAACACAAATCAAGGGTGCTATAGAAATTCCTTCTGTATGAGATGGAATACCTGTTACTGGAATTGCTAGATTTGCTTTTAAAGATTGCACTTTATTAACAAATATTACTTTTGCTGAAGGCATCAAATTAACTAGTATTGCTATAGGGACTTTTCAAGATTGTAGTTCATTAACAAATATTAATATTCCAAGTAGTGTAACTAGTATTGGCGATGATGCTTTTGCGGATTGCAGTTCATTAAAAAGTGTTAATTTTGATAATGGCAGCAAATTAACTAGCATTGGTATACATGCTTTTAAGAATTGTAATACATTAACAAGCATTAATATTCCAGATAGTGTAACTAGTATTGGTGAAAGTGCTTTTGATAGTTGCAGTGCATTAACTGATGTAACATTTAATTGAAATGAAGAACAATTAAACAAATTACAATTAGATAATAGTTTATTTATAAATTATACTTCTAGTCAAACAATTAGTTTTCATATTCCATGAGGAACAAAAGATCAATATAATGCAAAATTTACTCAAGACATTTTAGGAACTAACATTACTGCTAAATGAATCTCTTATATTCAATGAAGTATTACTGATGATGGTTTAATTTCACCTGCTGATAAAGGACAAATACAAGGTGAAATAACTATTCCTGATACTGTTAATGGAAAAACTGTCACCGGAATTGCTAATAGTGCTTTTGATAGTTGCAGTGCATTAACAAGTATTACTATTCCAAGTGGTGTAACTAGTATTGATGTTTATGCTTTTCGACATTGTAGTTCGTTAGTAAGTGTAACTTTTGCTGAAGACAGTCAATTAACTAGTACTGGTTATAATGCTTTTTTAGATTGTAGTTCATTAACAAGCATTAATATTCCAAATAGTGTAACTTTTATTAGCAGTTATACTTTTAAAGGTTGCAGTTCCCTAATAAGTATTAATATTCCTAGCAGTGTAACTAGTATTGGTGAAAGTGCTTTTGATAGTTGTAGTTCATTGACAACTATAAATTTTGATGTAAATAGTCGATTAACTAATATTGGTAATTATGCTTTTCAAAAATGCACTTCATTAACAAGTATCAATATTCCAAGTAGTGTAACTAGTATTGGTAGTTGAGCTTTTGCTGATTGTAGTTCATTAACTGATGTAACATTTAATTGAAATGAAGAACAATTAAACAAATTACAATTAGATAATAGTTTATTTATAAATCATACTTCTAGTCAAACAATTATTTTTTATATTCCATTAGGAACAAAAGATCAATATAAAGCAAAATTTACTCAAGACATTTTAGGAACTAACATTACTGCTAATTGAATCTCTTATATTCAATGAAGTATTACAGATGATGGTTTTATTTCACCTGCTAACAAAGATTTAATTAAAGGTGATGTAACAATTCCTGATACTGTTAGTGGTAAAGTTGTTACTGGAATTGCTAGAGAAGCTTTTTCAGGATGTACTTCATTAACAAGTATTAATATTCCAAACAATGTAACTAGTATTGGTGGAGAGGCTTTTCGTGGTTGTAATTCGTTAGTAAGTGTAAATTTTGCTGAAAGCAGTCAATTAACTGATATTGATAATTTTGCTTTTAGTGGTTGTAGTTCATTAAAAAACATTACTATTCCAAACAGTGCAACCATTATTAGGGGTTATGCTTTTCAAAATTGTAGTGCATTAACAAGTATTGTTTTCACTAAAAATAGTCAATTAAATAGTATTGGCGATAGTGCATTTAGTCGTTGCAGTGCATTAACAAGTATCAATATTCCAAGTGGTGTAACTAGTATTGGTGAAGCAACTTTTGTTAGTTGCGGTTCATTAAAAAACATTAATATTTCAAGTAGTGTAACTAATATTGGAAATAGTGCTTTTGATAGTTGTAGTTCATTAACAAGTGTTAATTTTGCTGAAGATAGTCAATTAACTGATATTGATAATTTTGCTTTTAGTGGTTGTAGTTCATTAAAAAACATTACTATTCCAAACAGTGTAACTAGTGTTGGTATTCAAGTTTTTAGTGGATGCAGTTCTTTATCAAGCGTTGATATTCCAAGTACTATCACTAGTATTGGTGATAATGCTTTTTATGGTTGTCCTTTAACAAACATAGAGTTTACTGGAAACCAAACTTATGATTGAGTTCCAACAGCAGAAGGTGGCAACACAGTTGGAGGTTATATCATTCAAAAAGGTAATGATTTAAGCATAAATAAAGTTGTTGGGTGTTTAGCCTATGGAAAAATTGATATTAAACCTACTAGTATTCCAAATAATAATATTAGTAATTGAGCTTTTGGAGGTTGTGCGGGTATAACTTTAGTAATTGTTCCTAGTAATGTAACTAGTATTGGTGAAAGTGCTTTTGAAGACTGCGATAAATTAACTGACGTTTATTTAAATTGAGATGAAAATCAAATTAAAAAGCTTCAAATTGATGATTATGTTTTTGATAGTACTACTAAAAAAATAACTATCAATTTTCACATTCCAAAAGGAATGAAAGAACTATATATAGCAAAAACTAAAGGTTGATTTAATGGTTCTGCTGTGCCTAATTGAATTGAAAATAATCCTCCAGCTCCGAGCTCCAATTCAAATTTACCATTAATCTTAGGTCTAACATTTGGATTCATTATTCTAATTGGGATTGGAAGTTACTTGGGATATCGATACTATAAACACCGTAAAAACAGTAAAAAATAAATAAAAAAACCACAAAGTTTACTTGTGGTTTTTTATATTGTTTAACTAATGTATTTAAGCCTTATTGTTTGAACCGAACAAAGTAATCTTTTCAACAACTTTATCCATAATTGCATCGGTTCCTGGTTTAAGTAATTTACGTGGATCAAAGCCTTTTTTATCAGTATCAAGATCTTTGCGTGCTTCAATATATTTTCGTGTCGCTTCAGCAAAAACTAATTGACATTCAGTATTCACATTAATTTTAGCAACACCAAGACTAATTGCTTTTTTAATCATACTTTCAGGAATACCTGTTCCACCATGAAGTACTAAAGGAATTTTATTAGTTTTATGGTGAATTTCAGTTAACAAATCAAAATTCTTCTAAATTACCATTAATCTTAGGTCTAACATTTGGATTCATTATTCTAATTGGAATTGGTAGCTACTTAGGATATCGTTACTATAAACACCGTAAAAACAGTAAAAAATAAATAGCAATTAATTCTGCTGTTTTTTTTATTTTTTATAAAATATATATGACTTATGAAACTTAGAAATTTCACAAAATTTTTTACAGGAATCGCATTAATTTCAGTGCTTCCTGTTGGTGTGGTTCTATCTAATCCACACACACACACACACACAGTAGTTTAGTTGTTGAAAACAAAGCAACAAATGATATTTCTTGGAATGTTACTGAAGATGGGTTAATTTCACCTGCAGATAAAGGACAAATACAAGGTGAAATAACTATTCCTGATACTGTTAATGGAAAAACTGTCACCGGAATTGCTAATTATGCTTTTAGTGGTTGTAACAAATTAATAAGCATTACTATTTCAAATAACGTAACTAGTATTGGTTATAGAGCTTTTAATAATTGCAGTTCATTAACAAATATTAATATTCCAAGTAGTGTAACAAGTGTTGGTAGTTATGCTTTTTTGTTTTGTTCTTCATTAAAAAGTGTTACAATTCCAAGCAGTGTAACTAGTATTGGTGATTATGCTTTTTCATATTGCCCATTAACAAGTATAGAGTTTGCTGGAAATCAAACTTATGATTGAGTTCCAACAGTAGAAGGTAGCAACACAGTTGGAGGTTATATCATTCAAAAAGGTAATGATTTAAGCACAAACACTGTTGCTGGATGTTTAGCATATGGAAAAATTAATATTAAACTTCCTGCTGGAAAAAGTAGCATTACTAATTTGGCATTTAGTTGATGTTCAGGATTAACAAGCATTAATATTCCAAATAGTGTAACTAGTATTGGTGTCGGTGCTTTTATTGGTTGCAGTTCTTTAAAAAGTGTAAATTTTGCTGAAGGTAGTAAATTGAATAGTATTGATAAGTATGCTTTTGGTGGATGTGCTTCATTAACAAGTGTTAATATTCCAAGTAGTGTGACTAGCATTAAGCGTGCTGCTTTTAATGATTGCAGTTCATTAAAAGATGTAACTTTTAATTGAGATAATGACCAATTAGTAACTGGCAAATTAACTCTTGGAACTGATTTATTTATAAATGATACTTCTAGTCAAACAATTAGTTTTCATATTCCATTAGGAACAGAAGATCAATATATAGCAACATTTACTCAAGGCATTTTAGGAACTAACATTACTGCTAATTGAATCTCTTATATTCAATGAAGTATTACTGATGATGGTTTTATTTCACCTGCTAACAAAGACTTAATTAAAGGTGATGTAACAATTCCTGATACTGTTAGTGGTAAAGTTGTTACTGGAATTGCTAATAATGCTTTTAGTGGGTGCATTCAATTAACAAGCATTAATATTCCAAATAGTGTAACTAGTATTGGTGCTTTTGCTTTTAAAGACTGCAGTGCATTAACAAATATTACTTTTGCTGAAGGCAGCAAATTAACTAGTATTGGGACACAAGCTTTTAGTAAATGTGCATTAACAAGTATCAATATTCCAGATAGTGTAACTACTATTAACGATGGTGTTTTTAACGAATGCAAATCATTAAAGACTATTGATATTCCAAGTGGTGTAACTAGTATTGGTGAAAGTGCTTTTGATAGTTGCAGTGCATTAACAAGCATTAATATTCCAAGTGGTGTAACTAGTATTGGTGATAATGCTTTTGCTGATTGCAGTTCATTGACAACTGTAAATTTTGATGTAAATAGTCGATTAACTAATATTGGTAATTATGCTTTTCAAAATTGCAGTTCATTAACAAGTGTTACTATTCCAAGTAGTGTAACTGGTATTGGTAGTTGAGCTTTTGAAAGCTGCTATTCATTAACAAGTATTAATATTCCAAGTAGTGTAACTAGTATTGGTAGAAATGCTTTTGAAAGTTGTACTTCATTAACAAGTGTTAATTTTGATAATAACAGTCAATTAACTAGTATTGATTTTATGGCTTTTAGTAAATGCAGTGCATTAACAAGTATCAATATTCCAAGTGGTATAACTAGTATTGGGTTCCAAGCTTTTATTGGTTGCAGTTCATTAAAAAACATTAATATTCCAAGCAGTGTAACTAGTATTGACGATAGTGCTTTTGATAGTTGTACTTCATTAACAAGTGTTACTATTCCAAGTAGTGTAACTAGTATTGGTGAAAAGGCTTTTGCTGATTGCGTAAAATTAACAACCGTTAATTTTACTGATGATAGTAAACTAAATAATATTGGAAATTATGCTTTTAATGGTTGTCCTTTAACTAGCGTTAATATTCCTAACAGTGTGACTAGAATTGGTACTAATGCTTTTAGAAATTGTAGTTCATTAAAAGATGTAACATTTAATTGAAATATTGACCAATTAGTAGCTGACAAATTAACTCTTGGAACTGATTTATTTAATAATACTTCTTCTAGTCAAACAATTAATTTTCATATTCCATTAGGAACAAAAGATCAATATAAAGCAAAATTTACTCAAGACATTTTAGGAACTAACATTACTGCTAATTGAATTGATGATATTGTCCCACCAACTCCTACACCTACTAATTCATCAAATCTAGCTTTAATCTTAGGTTTAACATTTGGATTCATTATTCTAATTGGAATTGGAAGTTACTTGGGATATCGATACTATAAACATCGCAAAAACAGTAAATAATAAATAGCAGTTAACGCTGCTATTTTTATTTTTATTTTTATTTATGTAAAATATATATAATTTGTTAGACTTAGAAATCTCAATAAATTTTTAATTGGATTAGCAGTAATTTCTGGTGGATTAACTGGAACTGTTCTTTCTAATTCAAATATCCATAGTAGTTTAGTTATTAATGAGGAACCAAAAGTAATTTTTTCATATACTGATGTTTAGGGAAAAGATGATGAATGTTATATTTCTGATGCTAAAGTTGAAGAAGAACAAGATATAAACCTGATTACTTCTATCACTATACCAGCTTTTAGTGATATCAGCAAAAGGTTGTTGGAATTCAAGGGAGATATCCAACATATATTGGTAAACCTTTTGTTAATTTAACTGAAATAAAATTTGAGAACAATAGCAATTTACAACGAATTGGTGATTATGCATTTTGCTTTTATGATTCTTTTAATCAAAATCCAATGAAAAAAATTGTAATGCCAGATAGTGTAACTAGCATTGGTTTAGTTGCTTTTGATAGTTGTCCTACAACGGAAATAGAGTTATCAAATAACCTTCAAGGAATTGGCACTGATGCTTTTGAATTTTGCCATTATTTACAAAAAATAAATATTCCTCATACAGTTAATAAAATTGGCGGCAGTGCATTTAGTACTATGAAAAGCTTAACTGATATCTATTTTAATTGAAGTAAAGATGAAATTAAAAATGTCAGTTTAACAAATGAATGTTTTATCGGTTTTTATAGCGAAACAACAATTAATTTTCATGTTCCAACAAAAGACGATTTAAATGTTTACAAACAATATTTAAATGAACATATTTCAGATGACACTAAGGTCAATTGAGTTTTTGATAATGAGCCAACCCCAACTCCTACAAATAATCCTATCAGCATCAGTTGAACAATGCTAATTTGTTCAATTATTACAGGTTTATGAATTATTGATGTAATTTCTTCATCAATTAGGATTGGTTACTTTAATAGAAAAGAACGTAGAAATAGATAATAAAAGTTCATAAATGAATAGGAACTTTATTTCTTTTATTAATGTTGGTTGTAATTATCTTACGTATTTACCATTAGCATCTCTTTGGCATCCAAAAATAGCTAGAATAATGTCAACAATTCAACCAATAGCAAAAATTCCACCAGTGAATAATTTCAATATTCCTAATAGAACTCGTCCATTATAGAATCGATCAATTCCTAAGAAACCTAAAAAAAATGCAAGAAGAAGGGTTACTATATATCGGTGCGTCATAATTAATATCTACTACAATCTTAATTCTAATTATTAATTATTAATATTTATATTAAACATTGAAAATCCATCTTAATTTAATTAAATATAATATTAATCACTTATAATATGAAAATTACTAAAAACGAAGTAGTTAATAATCAAACTATTTATTATGTCGAAGCTGAAACTAAAGCTTGAACTGAAGCTGTTAGTAAAGCTGAAAAAAACTTAACTAAAAATTTAAGTATTCCTGGTTTTAGAAAAGGTCATGTTCCAGAAAATATTGCCAAAAAACACTTAAATGAATTTCAAATCATTAATGAAGCTGCTAATAAATTTATTCCTAATTTATTAACTGAATTCTGAAAAGAATACGATAAAAAACCTAATGAAAATATTCTTGAAGATACTTTAAGAGTAGACTTTGATAAAGCTAGTAGTCACGAGTTAGTTTTAAAGTTAATTTTTGATAATAATCCAGAAGTTGAAATCAAAGATTATGACAAAATTAAAATTAACTATACTGCCCCAAACGTTGATGAAAAAGAAGTTGAATTTGAATTTAACAATGCAATTCGTAATGATTACATGTTAAAACCTAAAAAAGACGCTATTATTGCAAACGGTGATATGGTTAAATTTGATTTTAAAGGATTTGTAAATGAAGAAGCTTTTGCTGGTGGAGAAGCAAAAGACTTTGACCTTGAAATTGGTTCAAAGCGTTTTATTCCTGGTTTTGAAGACCAAATGATTGGGATGAAACTTCATGAAAAAGGTGAAATTAATGTTGCCTTCCCTAAAGATTATCATGCCAATGAATTAGCTGGAAAAGAAGCACGATTTGAAGTAAACATTAAAGAAATTAATGAAATCATTAAACCAACTATTGATGAAAACTACTTAAAAAAGTTTAATGTTCCTGGTTTAAAAACTGAAAAAGATTTTAAAGAACATTTAAAGAAAGAAATCTTTAAAATGAAAAACTATACTGCTAAACGTGAAGCAATTACAACAATTACTAATTTTATTGCTGATCATGCTAAAATCAGTTATTTACCAACAATATTAATTGAAAAAGAAAAAGAACGAATTAGTAACGACATCATTAATCGAGCTAAAACTGAAAAAATGGATCTTGATAAATATGTTGTTGATGTATTAAAATATGCTTCTAAAGAAGATTACTTAAATAAAATTACTGAAACAGCTACTCGTAATATCAAGATAACTTTAACAATCATGCATCTAATTGATGTATTAAAGATTGAAGTTAGTGAAGAAGATGTTAACTACGAATTAAGTACAATGGCTAATTTATACAAAGTTAACGTTGAAGAAATTAAGAAAAATCAACAATTAGTCGATAACATTAATACATATTTATTAAATGACAAGTTATTCGATAAATTAATTGCATTAAATGCAAAAAATTAGTTTTTAATATATAAAAAGGTATTTAATAAAAAAATATATATAATTTTATTCATTATCTTACATTATTAAGAGGAGAAAATAAAAAATGGCAAAGCAAAAATTTGACCGTAGTAAACCACACGTTAACATTGGAACCATCGGACACATTGACCATGGTAAAACAACGTTAACTGCTGCAATCTGTACATACTTATCAAAGCACGCTGATGCAGGTAGTGCTGAAGCAAGAGATTACGCTTCAATTGATAGTGCCCCAGAAGAAAAAGCTCGTGGAATTACAATCAATACGGCACATGTTGAATATACAACAAAAAACCGACACTACGCACACGTAGACTGTCCTGGTCACGCTGACTATATTAAGAATATGATTACTGGTGCAGCTCAAATGGATGGAGCAATTCTTGTAGTTGCTGCAACTGATGGGGTAATGCCACAAACTCGTGAACATATTCTTCTTGCACGTCAAGTAGGTGTACCAAAAATCGTTGTTTTCATCAACAAATGTGATATGGTTCCAGATGCGGAAATCATTGAACTTGTTGAAATGGAAATTCGTGATTTACTAAACAAATATGGATTTGATGGAGATAACTCTCCAGTAATTAAAGGAAGTGCCTTAAAAGCATTACAAGGTGATGCACAATGAGAAGCTTCAATAAAAGAATTACTAGATGCAGTTGATTCATGAATTCCAACTCCTAAACATGATACAGAAAAACCGTTCTTACTTCCAATTGAAGACGTATTCACAATTTCAGGTCGTGGAACTGTTGTAACTGGTCGTGTAGAACGTGGTTCAATCAAATTAAATGATGAAGTGGAAATTGTTGGTATCAAGCCAACTGTAAAATCTGTTGTTACAGGTCTTGAAATGTTCCATAAGATGCTAGATTATGCTGAAGCTGGTGATAATGCTGGGGTTTTACTTCGTGGAATTAACCGTGAAGATATTCAACGCGGTCAAGTTTTAGCAAAACCAGGATCAATTAAACCTTACAAAAAGTTTACTGCACAACTTTATGTGCTTAAAAAAGAAGAAGGTGGACGCCACACTCCATTCTTAAACGGATACCGACCACAATTCTATTTCCGTACAACTGATGTTACTGGTTCAATTAAATTAAAAGATGGTGTTGAAATGGTAATGCCAGGTGATAACACTGAAATTACTGTAGAACTAATTGCGCCAATTGCAATTGAACAAGGTTCTAAGTTCAGTATTCGTGAAGGTGGACACACTGTTGGTGCAGGTACAGTAATTGATATTATCGAATAATTGATTTTATTCATTACTATAACTAAAATAGCCATTAATTGGCTATTTTTTTATTTATAATTATTAGTCTATTTTTAATCTTTATGCAACAAGAATTAAAATTACCGTATTTTCAAACTGAATCTTTTGGGGCTGTTGATGGGCCAGGAATTCGTTTCGTTGTTTTCTGTCAAGGATGTATCTATCGATGTTTATTCTGTCATAACCCTGAATCATGAGACTTAAGAAAAAAAGTTAATAAATTTAGTGTTGATGAAATCATTGAAAAATATGAACGTAATAAAACTTTTTATAAAACTGGTGGAATCACTATTTCAGGTGGTGATCCGGTTTTATACATTGATTTTTTAATTAGTCTTGCTGCTAAATGTAATGAAAAAGGTATTCATTTAGCTATCGATACTAGTGGTGTAAATTTTGGAATTGAAGATAATGATAAATATAAAGAACTATGTAAATATAAACCATTGTGAATTGTTGATATCAAGCATATTAATCCTGCCAAACACCAAAGACTAACAGGAGTCAAAGAACAACGTGAAGTTGAATTAATCAAATTCCTTGATAAAAATAAACAAAAGTTTTGAATTCGTCAAGTTCTTGTTCCTGGATATACTGATGATCCTAAAGATCTTGAAACATTGGGTAAATTTTTAAAAAAATTAAAAGGTTTAGAAAATTTTCAAATTCTACCTTACCACCGATTAGGAATAAGCAAATATGATACATTAGGATATCGTTATCCTTTAGCCGGTGTTCAAGAGCCAAGCGCTAAAGACATTGAAAAAGCTGCCGAATCAATTAATAAGGGATATAGTAAGTAATTATGAAAATTATTGCTAAGTATCACAATGTTGTGGTTTATGAATACGAACATGAAGACGAATTAGCAAAGGCTGTTGGTGACCAAATTATTACATTAGTAAATTCGCATGATGAACATTGTTTAATTGGTTTAACACCATGAATGATTCCTTCATCAATTTTTACATATTTAATTCAAGACCACCAAATTAACAAAACCAACTATAAAAACGTTAAATTCTTTCATGTTGATGAATTAGTTTTGAACGAAGATAAATATCAACATGTAGTTAACTTTACTGATCAATTAAAAATTAATCTTTTTGATTATATTAACTATAAAAATAAGAATATTTACTACCCTAGTGAACATAGTGGCGACCATGAATATAGCCGATATGACCGAACAATTTGACAGTTAGGTTGTCTTGATTTAGTGATTTTAAATATTGGCAACCATGGTGAATTGGGATTGAACAATCCAACGAATAGCAATATTAATTCGTTAACTCATGTAATTCGTTTATCCAATGATAACTTAGCTCAACTCAAAAAAGAACAACAACTCAAAAAAGAACAATTGCCTGAATATGCAATCACAATGGGTATTCGCTCTATTTTTGGAGCTAAACGAATTATCCTTATAGCTAACGATATTGAAACAGGTAAAATAATTAAAGAAGTATTAAATAATAATTATGAAAAACCGTGTTCATTATCAATGCTAATTAATCATCATGATGTTAGCATATATGTTGATCGTTCAGCTGGTAAAGAAATCCGTAATTTATAAACTTTATTTACTCATTAAAGCATTTAAATCTAAAGCAATTTGCTTTGCATTATCACCAAAAATACAAATTAAAGTGTTGTTATTTTTACTAAAACCTTTAATCTTGTATTTTTTCTTTAAATTAACATTTACTAAATTAATATCTTTAACAGTAATTGTTAATGTTGTTAAAGTAGCATTAATCTTAACAATATTACTTAAATCACCTAAATCACTACAAAAGTCTTTAATATCAAAATGATATTTTTGACTATATGTTAATGATGTGTTAACTTGGTGGGCAATTTTTTTAGCTTGCATTTTTAAAAATAGATAAAAAAATCCCAATGTGCAAACATTTAATAAATAATAGGTGATTTTACGCATATATATTAATATATTAGATATTTATAATATATTACATTATTTAACTTATTTCACAATGAAAAAACTCTTATCAGCAATTCAACCAAGCAACCAATTAACATTAGGCAACTATTTTGGTGCTATTAAGCAATATGTTGCATTGCAACACCAATATGAATCTTATATTTTTATTGCTGATTTACACGCTATTACTAATCCTAAGGTTGATTATTCAACACTAAAACAAAATAAAATTAACGCTGTTTGTTTATATACGGCTTGTGGAATTGATTTAAAATTAAATCATGTTTTTTATCAATCAGATGTTCCAAGTCATACTGAATTAGCTCACATTCTAATGTGCCATACTTACATGGGTGAATTGAGCCGAATGACTCAATATAAAGATAAGATGCAAAAGTTCACTAATGCCAACGGAACAGAAACTATTCCGGCTGGTTTATTTACTTATCCAGTTTTAATGGCAAGTGATATTCTTTTATATGATGCTGAAGTTGTTCCTGTAGGAAGTGACCAAAAGCAACACTTAGAATTAACCAAAACTTTAGCACTTCGTTTTAATAAAAAATATGGTAATACGTTTGTTGTTCCAAATCCATTAATTGCTAAATTTGGTTCAAAAATTATGGATTTAGCAAATCCTGAAATTAAGATGTCTAAATCTAACACAAATGAAAAAGGAACAATTTTCTTATTAGAAGATATAGAAATCACTCGAAAAAAAATTATGAGTGCTAAAACCGATTCTTTAAATAAAGTTAAATTTGACCAACTTAACCAACCAGGTGTTAGCAATTTAATGACTATTTATCATTTATTAACACAAATAAGTATGGAAGAAATTGAATCTAAGTATGCTAATCAAAACTACGGTGTATTTAAAAAAGATTTGGCTGATTTAGTATGTAATCATTTAGGTAACATCCAAGCTAAATATCATGAATGCTTAAAAGAATACGAAACTAAAATTAAACCAATTTTAATCGCAAACACTAAAATTGTTAATGAGATAACCAATAAAAAATTACAAGAAATTTATAAAAAGATTGGAATGAAGTAATGGCTAAAAGTACAACGAATAAAAACGAGCGTTATTTAATTGCAAGTGATCTAGATTGAACGCTGCTAGATAAT
The DNA here is from genome assembly GCA_000770195.1 of Candidatus Malacoplasma girerdii. Lineage (NCBI taxonomy): Bacteria > Bacillati > Mycoplasmatota > Mycoplasmoidales > Mycoplasmoidaceae > Malacoplasma > Candidatus Malacoplasma girerdii. The sequence continues at coordinate 393,176 of CP007711.1, forward strand.
AATGGAGAATTAAAAGACTTAACAATTCGTACCGTTAAAAAATTAACCAAAATGGGACATGTTTTTTGTCTAATTTCTGGTCGTCCACCACAAGCAATGATCGACATTTACAACAAATTAGGGTTGAAATCAATCATGGTGTCTTTTAATGGTTCATTAATTACTAATCCAAGTTCAAAGAATTTTGCTCCAATTAACTTATGCTTTAATTTCGATATTGTTCGTAAAATTCTAAACGATAAAAAATTAAAACCATTAATAAATAACTGTTTAATTGAAAATAGTTCTGGAGTATTTGTTAAAAATGTTCCTAATGATAAAAAACTTAAGAAAGAAATATTAGATAGTTTTCATATCGCTATTGATTCACAACGATTAGTAAAACGTATTTCACCAAACTTTGCTAATGTACGTAACCATGATCTACATAGTGTTTTATTGCACATTAAAGATAAGAAGAACTTAGATAAAGTTATGTATGAATTACGTAAGTTCTCAAGAACATTAGTAACACGTTTGTGACAATTCAATAACTTTGGTTACATTGTCGAAATTAATTCTGTTTTTGCTTCAAAAGGAAATGCTCTAAAATTTTTAAGCGCTTATTATTCAATCGATAAAATACATACTTTTAGTTTTGGTGATGGTGATAACGATACTGACATGCTTCATTATGCTTTTAATGGCTTCGCTATGTGTAACGGATCAACAACTGCTAAATTATCTTCAACATACATTACTAAAGAAGATAACAATAATTGTGGTGTTGCACGTGAATTGATTCGTGCCTTTAAATTAAAAAATTTAAAATAGATAGGAAAATTAATATGGAACGTAAATTTAATGATCAAGAACTAATCCGTCGAGAAAAATTAAAAACTTTAATTAATGAAGGAAAAAACCCTTTTTTAATTGAAAATTTTAAGCGTAATACTAATGCTAAAGCTTTTATTGAAAAATATCAAAGTCAAACAAAAGAACAGTTGCATGAATGTCATGATGAAATTATTATTGCCGGAAGAATTATGGCTATTCGTCAAACATTTGGTGTTATTAAAGATTTTAGCGGAAGTGTACAGTTTTATTTAAACAAAAAAAACTTTGATGAAAAAACTTTTCATGAGTTTAAACAATTAGATATTGGTGATATCATTGGTTTAGTTGGTACACCAATGAAAACCAACACTGGTGAAATGACTGTTAATGTTAAAAAATTTACATTATTAAGTAAATCATTAAAACCGCTGCCAGAAAAATGACATGGTTTAGTTGATGAAGAAGCTCGTGCTCGTAGTCGCTATGTTGATTTAATCATGAATGATGAATCAATGAATAAATTTATCACGCGTTGCAAAATTCTTCAAGCAATTCGTAATTTTATGAGTAGTCAAGGTTATTTTGAAGTAGAAACACCAATTTTACAACCAATTTTAGGAGGTGCAGCTGCACGACCATTTAAAACACATTTTAATGCTCTTGATCAACAGTTTTATTTACGAATAGCTACTGAATTACCACTAAAGAAATTAATTGTTGGTGGTTTTGAAAAAGTTTATGAAATTGGAAGAATTTTCCGTAATGAAGGAATGGATGCCACTCATAATCCCGAATTTACTAGCCTTGAAGCTTATAGTGCTTATCAATCACTTGAAGATATGATGGATTTAACCGAAAAATTCTTCAATTATATTGCTAAGGCAATTAATCGTGAAGTAATTGAATATAAAGGTGTGACTATTGATTGAAATAAACCATTTAAACGTGCTAAATTAATTGATATTATCAAAGATGCATGTGGAGTTGATTTCAATACGATTACAACTGATGAGGAAGCGATTAAAATAGCTAAAGAGCACAACATTGAATTAGCTGATCACGAAAAGAATCGTGGTCATATCATTGCTAAATTCTTTGATGAATTTGGTGAAAAAACTTGTCAACAACCAACCTTTGTTTACGATTATCCAATTGAAATTAGTCCATTAGCAAAGAAACATCCAACTTTACAAGGAATGACCCGCCGATTTGAATTATTTATTTGCGGTAAAGAATTTGCTAATGCTTTTAGTGAATTAAATGACCCGATTGATCAGTATGAACGTTTTGAAGCTCAATTAAAAGAACGTGATTTAGGTAATGATGAAGCTAATGAAATGGATTTAAATTTCATTGAAGCACTTGAATATGGTTTACCACCAACTGGTGGAATCGGTTATGGAATTGATCGATTAGTAATGTTATTTACTAATAGCGTAACCATTCGAGATGTCTTATTATTCCCACACATGCGAAAAGTTGATTAAGTTAAATAATGAGCCTGTAAGAGTGTCTTACAGGTCTTTCTTTTATTTTTTTCTCTCCTTTAAGTAATTAAAAAATATAATTAAAGGCGTTAGCCTGTTTATCTCTTTTTGTTTTAACGCTGTTAGTTCATTGGGCTAACACTTTTAATATTATTGCCCTTAACTTCTCACGGGTTATGGGCTTTCTTTTTACTTTCTTTTAGAAAGTTTTAAAAAAGCTTTTAAGTTGCTTAGCTTTGCTTTTATTTGGCTATAATTGTATTTAATTATGAAGAAAAAAGTTTCTTTAAGTTTTCTATTGTTAGGTAGTTTACTAACTACAACTGCAGTTGCAAGTGTAATAAATAACAATAAACAAGTTAATAGGATTAATTCAACTCATTCATTAACAGCAGCAACGGTTGCTGTACCATATAGTGATTTTAATCAATTAATTGAAAATCCTGAAAGCTATGCCAATGTTGGCAATAATGCCACCATTAATCTATCAATTGATAATGGGTTTGCTTCGATAACTAGTTTTACTGGATTTAAGGGCGATTTAACTAGTCCACACTTTAAAAAGACCCAAATTACTTATAATGACAATACATTTTTTTTAAATGGATTAGTTGGAACAGCTAATGAAGTATTCCGAATTCACGGAAATCTTGAAGGGGCTTTTACAATTTTTGGTAATGGAAACCAAACTGCTGGGACATTTAGTTTAACCGGAATAACTGGAATTAATATTGATGCTAGTAACTTTGTTACTAGTCAAATTAATATTGGTAATAAAGTTTGCCAAACTTGTAGTCGGTTAACTTCGTTTTCTATGAAAATTAAACCAAGTACTAATAGTAATGTTGATGTTATTATTAATGAGAATGGTTTTGAATCAACAACTGCATTAACTGATTGGCATATTGAAACAACTATTATGACAAGAATTAATTTATTGTGCTCCAACTATGCTTTTGCTAATACTAATGCATTAGCAAATGAACCATATTGAACGGTAACTAATTTCAATGAAAAACAATATTTTAATTATCAAAAAACTTCTGGAATGCATGTATTTGAAAATAGTGCAATTACTAGTTGAAATATGGGGGCTAATTCTACTCTTGATGTCATTTCGCATAATTATTTTGATAGATGTCAATCATTAAGCGAAGTAAATTTAACATCTTCAATTGTTGAAATTAGTGAATTTTCTTTTAGAAAATGTAGTGCATTAACAAGTATTAATATTCCAAGTTCTATAACTACTTTTAAATTACAATCATTTTTAGAAAGTGGTTTAAATTCAATTACTTTTAATTACAATATCAACCAAATTAAAAATATTATTTTAGGTGCTAATATATTTAAAGATTTAGTTGGTGGAGGTAATCTTACAATCCACTACACCAACTCTGATCCAGAAACAAATGATATGAATGCATATTTTAATGCATTAAAAGATAAATTTAGTAACGTATTAGCAGAAAGTAGTAAAAATGTTGTTTACGCACCTGATTATTCATTTAATATTCATCCAGGTGCAAGAACAAGTGCTGATATTAATTATCATGATAGTACAAGTTCTGCCGTGTTTAATTTTGATTTAGGTGGTGCTTTTAAACAATATAAGGATGCTAATCCAAATAAAAACTTAATTGTTGATTTAGGAACAACTAATAATCAATATTTTAATGCCACAATTGATAGTTTAACTGAATCTTCAGCTAACATTGTGATTACTCAAAAAGATACTTTACCTACACCGACCGGTAAATCACAAGCATATACATTAACGCCAACTATTTGTTTTAATAGTTTATCTAGTGCAACAAAATTAACTAGTCAAACAAATTTAACAGTTAATGTTGTTGATACTAATTACTGTATTTACACTAATCAAAACTTTAAGAAAAATCCAATAATCGATAATAACCGTGATGGTTTATGGATCGAAGAAGATGAATTAAATTTTGATTTTGAACCAGCTGCTAATTTATATGGCAATAACAAGGATGCTTTTCTAAATGGTAAATTAAAAGATTACTGTGAAATTAAAAATAACAACAATTTGTTGCCAATCAATTATTCAGAATCAATTAGTGGAACATATTTCTATGTGAATGAATACATTAACTTAGAATTAAACGAAGTTAGTGATCAAAACAATGTCTTCCATATCAAGATTAAAGTTAAAGATAATGCTAGTAAGTTCTTAACTGATGGGACACTAACATTTAAAATGAAAAATCAAAGCAGTGATCCAATTAGTTTTAATGTTTATAATCCAAATCATTTTAATCCAAATGCAGATATAACACAATTAGATAATCCAACAACAGTGGCTAATATTAGCGAAACTAATCCTGGAGTTGATATTAGTTATTCATTAACTAACCAAACTGTATTTCCTTTAAGAAATACAAATACATTTAAGTGATTAAAAGATAATCAATATCAATTTAGCCTAGCAGATAATGTTTTTGGAACAAACAATAATGTGCAAATTAATAATTTAGATTATGATGCTAGTACTAATAAATTAAAGGCACAGCTTCAGTTAATTCAAGCTGAATTGACTGATTTAGATCTTAATGCAACAACTTATAAATTAATTGCTTCTAAAGCTTCAGATCGATTAGAATTTACTTTAAATACACCAAAAATTCACATTGCTCATACAACAACCAATATTAGTTTTGATGAAGCGACATTTAATTACAGTAATAATCAAAGCAATATTAATAGTAAATTTGATAATGTGCACTGAATTTTATCGTTACCAGAAGTTTATTTAAAAAATGGTATTGATCATTTATATCAAGCAGTTGATATTAACGATGGATCTAACAGACTACAATGAATTGTTGATTCAAACAATAATCATATTAATAACGGAATTTATATCTATAAAGATTTAACTGGTACATATCGATTAAAAATTCAAATTATTCCTACAGGTGGAATAACAACTAGTGTGCAATTTACTTTAGTTTTATTAGAAGATTCAACTGAAAATAAAACTTTAACAGTAAATATGGACGGACATACAGATCCAATTCTAACCGTAATTAAACATGTTTATACGCCTTCAAGAACCAAAACTAGTATTGCCGTAATTATCATTGCAATTTTAGCTAGTTTAATCACTTTAGGTGGAGTTGGATTTGGTCTTTACTATTACTATAAGAAAAAGAAAAACAAAAAATCAAAAGATGAAAGCAGTAACTCTGTTCCAAGTGTATCAATAACGACTAATCAACCAACAAACGTTGTTGAACCAAACAATGTCAATACCCCTCCTGATATTGCCACACCAATTGACCACAGCAATCATCCCTAATTAATAAAAATGATCCAGATTAATCTGGATCTTTTTCTTTATCTTAATTTCTTTAAACAAGTAATGAAATGACTGTAACGATCTTTATTATTGGTTAGTTTTCGATAATTAATTCGTCAATTTTTGCTTGTACATAAACGGTTATTAATGAAGATTAATAAATAACCAAGTAAGATATAGAAAACAAAAATAGCAAATAAAAATAGTAAATTAAATAATTTGCCACTACTTGCATCATCAAAAACTAAATGCATGCTTTCATCATATTTAGTACTAAAACAATGACTATTAAAGTTAGTAATTAATCCATAAATAGTAATGTAACTGTGATTTTGTGCAACAACCGGATGTAAATCAGTTCTAAATGTATCAATGGGTAGACTAATAAAATTAATCCCAATCACATAAGCTAAGTAAATTACTGCATAGCTTGCTAAAACAAGAATAAACGTTTTACTATAAATATATCCACTTACGTTCTTAACTCTTTTTTGATATGGATAATTACTACTTGCAATCATATGGATGTTAAATAATAAAGGTGTTACTAAATGTTGAATGATACTACTGGTCATTGATATAGCTGAATTATCAAAAGCATTACCACTAATTCATTGTGGAAAAACAATCATTCAATAAGCTAGCATTACAAAATTAGCATAGCTTCAAACAAAAACACCAAATTTACGCGTTGCAAAGATTCTTGTTTTAAATAACACTAAAAAGAATAATCAGTAAATTAACACCATAATGTTGCCTTGACTGGTCATAAAACTTAAAACGCCAAAAACAATTTGTGCTCATAATTTTTGGTATAAATTATGTTGATTATAAATACTTAATGTATTTAGCAATACAACTAATACTAATCCAGCTAAAGTAAAAATAAAACCACTTAAAGCTGTAAGGAAACTAACAGAATTAAATTTGTGCTTTCTTTTTTTGAATGTTAATTCATGAAATTTACTAACAAACTGTGAATTTTTCATTATGTATTAAATATACAGATATATTTAATTTATAATATTGATTAATTCAAAATGAGTTTTAGTAAATTTAAATTTTGTGATTTAGTTGACTATATTCAACCAACTAAATATCAAGTTAAAACAAAAGAATCAATTCAAGAGAAAGGTAATATATCTGTATTAACTCCTGGAAAATCTTTTGTTTTAGGTTTTACTAATGAATCTGAAGGAATTTTTTATGCATCAAAAGAAAATCCAATTATTCTTTTTGATGATTTTACTTGTAGTTCACAATGAGTTGATTTTAATTTTAAAGTTCGCTCATCCGCATGTAAAATTCTTATTTTAAAAGATAATGTTAAAAATATTACATCTCTAAGATTTTTGTTTCACTTAATGAAGAAAATTAAAGTTAATATTGATGAATCTGAACATCAGAGACAATGGATTTCTAGATATTCGCAAATTGAAGTTAAAATCCCTTCAATAGCTGTTCAAAACAAAATTGCAAAGGCTTTGGACACGATCGCCGAGCTTAAAGCCGAGCTTCGCGCGCGTGATAAGCAATGTTGTTTTTACCTGAATAAAATTATTTCAAGAGAATGAATTAATAATTATTTAAATTCAAATGAACAAATAATTTATAAGAAAGTTAAAGAAATTGCAGATTTATATTCAGGATTAAAACAAAAGAACAAAGAATATTTTTATCTTAACGCTAATTCTAAATATATCACTTATAAAAATATTTATGAAAATCATTCAATTCTTTCAAATTTATTAGAGCATGTTGAAGTTAAATCTAATGAAAAACAAAATAAAGTTAAATTAGGAGATTTATTTTTTACTATCTCAAGCGAAACAAGGGAAGAAGTTGGTTTTAATTCAGAAATTAATTTTGAACCAAAAGAAAATATTTATCTAAATAGTTTTTGCTTCGGTTTTAGATTGAAAGATGAATATAAAGACTCTATCTATTATCGTTATTTAAATTATTTATTTAAAACCGACTGAATGCGTGAACAAATTATGAATTGTTCAAATGGAACAACAAGACACAATTTGTCTAAAAAATTATTTGAAGAAATTGAAATTATGATTCCACCGATAAAAATTCAACAAAAAATTGTGACAACACTTGACGTTTTATTGAGATTAACTAAAAAATTTGAAGGGGAAATTCCAACTGAAATTTCTAGTCGAGAAGACCAATACAAATATTATTCAGAATTGTTATTAAGTTATTAAAAACAAAAATACTCCTTTCTACTGATATAAAAATATCAGCAAAATTATTATAAAGCGATAATGGTTAAAAGCACTCCAAACTTTTTCTTAAATTTTTCCACTAAAATTTCATTACTAATACACTGCTAATAAAATAAAAAGTCCTAGAGATTTCTAGGACTTTTTATTAATGGTTCGCGTGGCATTTTTCTATTCTCAGATTGCTCCTACCTTCGACTCCATGGTGCTTAACTGCTGTGTTCGGGATGGGAACAGGTGTTACCACACACGATATCGATGCCACACAAATAGTTAGTTCATTGAGAACTTTATAAAATTATCATTTTCATTCTAATTAATCAAAAGGAAGTTAATCATTAAAAATGAAATTTATTTCATTTATAAGTCTTTCGAATGATTAGTACCAATCAGCTTAACATATCGCTATGCTTCCACCTTTGGCCTATCAACGTTATCATCTATAACGATTCTTATCACCCTTGCGGGTGGGGAAGATTAATCTTGAAGGAGGCTTCACGCTTATATGCTTTCAGCGTTTATCCATTCGACACGTAACTACCCAGCGGTGCATTTGGCAATACAACTGGAACATTAGTGGTGTCTCCACTCCGATCCTCTCGTACTAGGAGCAGCTCTTCTCAATCTTCCTACGGGCATGACAGATAGGGACCAACCTGTCTCACGACGGTTTGAACCCAACTCACGTATCTTTTTAATCGGCGAACAGCCGAACCCTTGGAACCTGCTACAGCTCCAGGATAAGATGAGTCGACATCGAGGTGCCAAACACTGACGTCGATATGAACTCTTGGTCAGTATCAGCCTGTTATCCCCAGAGTAGCTTTTATCCGTTGAGCGATGGCCATTCCATTTTGAGCCACCGGATCACTATGACCGAATTTCTTCCCTGTTCGACGTGTAAGTCTCACAGTCAAGCACACTTATACCATTACGCTCGTGACATGATTTCCAAACATGCTGAGTGTACCGTTGCGCGCCTCCGTTACCTTTTGGGAGGCGACCGCCCCAGTCAAACTGTCCACCTAACACTGTCCTTTAACTCGCTTCAGAGTTGGAAGTTAGAAAAAAGATATCATTATGGTGGTATTACAGGGTTGACTCCATATAAACTTGCGTCTATACTTCAAAGTCTCCCACCTATGCTCTAAAAACGATATATTTTTTCAATATCAAGCTACAGTAAAGCTTCATGGGGTCTTTCCGTCCAATCACGCCTATGGGGCGTCTGCACCCCAACCAGGATTTCACCGAGTCTATTGTCGAGACAGTCAAGAGATGGTTACACCATTCAAGCGGGACGGAATTTGCCCGACAAGGAATTTTGCTACCTTAGGACCGTTATAGTTACGGCCGCCGTTCACTGGGGCTTTGGTCACAAGCTTCGCGGTAAACCGCTAACCCACTTCCTTAACCTTCCAGCACTGGGCAGGTGTCACCTCATATACATCGTCTTGCGACTTCGCATAAAGCTGTGTTTTTGGTAAACAGTCCCCCCTCGCTATTCACTGCGGCTTAATCGCTTAAGCTCCCCTTATTGCTAACTTACGGGGTCAATTTGCAGAGTTCCTTAACAATAGTTAACTCGCTAGCCTTAGTGCGTTAACACTTGACCACGTGTGTTCGTTCTCGGTACGGGCGATATATTGATAAACTAGGAATTTTTCTTGGAAGCTTGATCTAATTAACTTTGGCTAATTGGTTGCCCGTTTGCCTTGTACTCATACCTTATTGTTTGGGATGAAAAGTGGATTTAATCACTTTTCCAACTAAGTATTTTCACATAAATCCATTAATACGCTTACTTCGACCTTCTTCATGTTCCATCATTCAATATATCGGTGCACGAATATCAACGTGCTGTCCATCGACTACGCCTTTCGGCCTGGCCTTAGGTCCCGACTTACCCAGAGAGGACGACCCTTGCTCTGGAAACCTTAGTCAATCGGCTTGAAAGATTCTCACTTTCATACGTTACTCACGCCGGAATTCTCACTTGTATATCGTCCAGTAGTGTTCCCACTCTACCTTCAGCCAATATACAACGCTCGTCTACCGATTAGATAAACTAATCCCATAACTTCGGTAATATACTTTAGCCCCGTTGAATCTTCGGCGCAGAATATCTCGACAAGTGAGCTGTTACGCACTCTTTAAACGGTGGCTGCTTCTAAGCCAACATCCTTGGTGTTTATGATATTCAACATCCTTTTCCACTTAGTATATTTTAGGGACCTTAGTTAATGATCTGGGCTCTTTCCCTCACGACTATGAAGCTTATCCCCCATAGTCTGACTGCTAGAATAAAATTAATGGAATTCAGAGTTTAATTGAAATCAGTACCCTGAGACAGGGCCATCAGTCAGTCAGCGCTTTACCTCCACTAATTCATAATCTAACGCTAGTCGTAAAACTATATCGACGAGAACCAGCTATCACGGGTTTCGATTGGAATTTCACCTCTAGACACAAGTCATCCGCTGTCGTTTCAACGAAAGTCGGTTCGGTCCTCCATTAAATGTTACTTTAACTTCAACCTGCCCATGTCTAGATCAACCCGTTTCGGGTCTATTGTGGCATACTAAACACCCTATTAAGATTCGGTTTCCCTGCGCCTACGTGTCTACCACTTAAGCTTGCATGCGACAATAACTCTCCGGCTCATACTTCAAAACGCACGTTATCACACATTAAAGTGCTCTAACTCGTTGTAGGCATATGGTTTCAGATTCTATTTCACTCCCATCTCTGGGTTCTTTTCACCTTTCCCTCGCGGTACTATACGCTATCGGTGACTAGTTTGTATTTAGACTTAGCCGATGGTCCGGCTGACTTCTGACAAGATTACACGTGTCCCGTCATACTCAGGATCCTACTAGGAGTGAAAATGATTTCGGATACGGGGCTAGTCACCCTATATAGCGTTGCGTTCCAACAACTTCTCCTATCATTTCCATCATTCCATATCGTAGTCCTATAACCCCTAGACTAATCTAGGTTTGGTCTTTTCCGCTTTCGCTCGCCGCTACACACGGAATCACTTTCGTTTTCTTTTCCTCTAGCTACTGAGATGTTTCACTTCGCTAGGTCTTTCGATTACTCACTATGAATTCATAAGTAATCAACATATATTACTATATGCTAGGTTTCCCCATTCGGAGATCTCCGGATCAAATGCTTGTTATCAGCTCCCCGAAGCTTTTCGCAGATTTCCACGTCCTTCATCGTCATCTAGTCCCAAGGCATCCACCATAAGCCCTTAGTAACTTATTAAATGATTAATAGTTAAAAATAACTATTATCTTTCATTTTTATACGGTTAATTTCTTTGGTTTGATTGTATTAGAAAGAATTGATAATTTTATAAAGTTTTCAAAGAACGAACTATTGAGAGAAATTTCAATGTGATAGTTCTCTCAAAGCTAAATAGAATCCGACCTATTTGTATGTTTTTGTGAAATAAATGTTACAAAATAGGATTTGTATTAAAAATGTACACAATTTCGTACAAAAGTAAATAAATTTACTCCGTAGAAAGGAGGTGATCCACCCCCACGTTCTCGTAGGGGTACCTTGTTACGACTTAACTCCAATCATCATTCCTACCCTAGACATCCGCTCCCTTACGGTTAGCAGGACGGTTTTAGGTATTAACGACTCTCATAGTTTGACGGGCGGTGTGTACAAGACCCGAGAACGCATTCACCGCGACATGTCTGATTCGCGATTACTAGTGATTCCAACTTCATGAGGACGAATTTCAGCCCTCAATCCGAACTGAGATTGGTTTTTTCTGATTAGCTCCACTTTACAGTTTGGCAACAGTTTGTACCAACCATTGTAGCACGTTTGTGGCCCAGGATATAAAGGGCATGATGATTTGACGTCATCCCCACCTTCCTCTAACTTGCGTTAGCAGTCTCGTTAGATAAAGTAACTAACAATAGGGGTTGCGCTCGTTGCGGGACTTAACCCAACATCTCACGACACGAGCTGACGACAACCATGCACCACCTGTCTCTCGGTTAACCTCCACTATATTTCTATAGCTTTGCCGAGGATGTCAAACCCTGGTAAGGTTCTTCGTGTACTGTCGAATTAAACAACATGCTCCACCACTTGTGCGGGTCCCCGTCAATTCCGTTTGAGTTTCATTCTTGCGAATGTACTACCCAGGCGGGTTATTTAATGCGTTAGCTTCGTTACTAGTACTTCGTACCAACAACTAATAACCATCGTTTACGGTGTGGACTACTAGGGTATCTAATCCTATTTGCTCCCCACACTTTCGAGCCTAAGCGTCAGTTGTGACCTAAGTTCTCGCTTTCGCCACAGGTGTTCTTCCATATATCTACGCATTCCACCGCTCCATATGGAGTTCCAGAACTCCCTATCACACTCCAGACTAACAGTTTCCAATGCAAACAGTTGTTAAGCAACTGCATTTCACACTAGACTTGTTAATCAGCCTGCGCTCGCTTTACGCCCAGTAAATCCGGATAACGCTTGTAACCTATGTATTACCGCGGCTGCTGGCACATAGTTTGCCGTTACTTATTCAATAGGTACAGTCAATCACTAAGCATTTCCTCTTAGTGCCGTTCGTCCCTAATAAAAGAATTTTACAATCCGAAGACCTTCATCATTCACGCGGTATTGCTCCATCAGGCTTTCGCCCATTGTGAAAAATTCCCTACTGCTGCCTCCCGTAGGAGTAGGGGCCGTGTCTCAGTCCCCTTGTGGCTATTCTACCTCTCAGCATAGCTATTCGTCATTGACTTGGTGAGCCATTACCTCACCAACTATCTGATAAACCGCACCCTCATCCTAAAGCGTTGCAAACGCAACTTTAAATATACTTTCATGCGAATGTATATCATATAAGGTATTAGCAAATCTTTCGATCTGTTGTTCCTTTCTAAAGGGCAGATTAGATACGTATTACTCACCCGTTCGCCGCTAAGGTATTGCTACCTCCGCTCGACTTGCATGTATTAGGCATACCGCTAGCGTTAATCCTGAGCCAGGATCAAACTCTCAAAAATTGACGGATTCTATTTAGTTTTCAAAGAACTATCTCATGCAGACCATAAAAAAGGTCAACAAGTGATGGAAATTATACAAGTTTTTTATTTATTTGCAAATTTTTTTTATTTTTTTTGGTGAAAAATAAGAAAAACGCCCTATTTAAGCCATGATAATGATGAAAAATATTTTTAAAAAATTTTTGTTTTTGATGTCAAATTGTTGTTTTTTAGTGTTAATTTTGCCAATTTTTTGTTATTTAACATCAATCAGCTATAACAAGCAAAATTATTTAACAGCGGATTTATCGTTAAATAATGAAACATCAAGTATAAATCGAATTGATAACTACAAAAAAATCAATTATTATCTTGTGCAAAATACATATGCACATTACAATTCAACCAATGATTGGTTTGAATTTAGTAAAACAAAAGAAATTCAGTTTCAATTGCAATCGAAATATGTATTTACAACAAATTATGATGAATGAAGTAATAATCAAGATTGAGATATTAATGCAAGTAATCTAGTTAGTGATATTAAGCAAATTACTCCATGATATAAAAATTTTTCAGGAAGTTTTTTCAATGCTTATGAAACATTTGATCAAGAGTTTAATTTAGTTGGATTATGAAGTAATTACATGCGTGGATCATTACTATTAAACTTAAATAAATTGCATGACCGAAGATTTTTACCAATTTATGGATGAAGCCATTTTGGTAATGCTATTCCGTATCAATTAAATACCGATATTTTATTACGTAAACAGCAAAACGTTAATCAAACTAAAGCAAAAATTATTTATCAAAATGAAGAAATTTATAACAATATTGTTAATCAAAACTTTAACTTTCATTATGGAATATCCAAAAACACATATAACCCTTACTTCGTTATTAAAGGTATTCCTTACGTATTTATGCGTGAAAATTACGTAATGTATATCGTATACAATTATGCACATCGATTGATTTATGCACTTGATAATAGTGATGATGACAAAAATAATCAATTCACTAATGATTTCAGTAAAGTTAATCAATCAATACAAATGAATTTTCGCTTAAATGATTTAATAGCAATTAATCAAACTGATTATTGACATCACGAAATTAAATTTGGTTTAAATCAAGATCTAGTCAAAATTGCTGATTATGTTAATAGCAATAATTTTAATGGTTTAAGTGAAACAAACATGAATGTGTGGGATAAAAATAAAAATTATCCAATGCAAATGGATTTGAGCCATTTAAATTTAAAAAATAACAATTATTACATTCAAAATTTTAAACAAATAGCTTTTATTTTTAATGAATTAAAAGATATTTTGCAAGTGCGTATTTATTATCAAAACTATGATTGAACTACTCATCAATATCTTGATCACTATATTGATTGTAACTATAATGATTTAATCAACAACAACGTTACTATTCCATTAACAGCTAATGAAAATCATGTTTATAGTGTTAAAATCAATAATTTACAAGTACAAGAAGTAAATACACCATACACTTATATTCCTAAAATTAATAACAAATTCTTTAATGACTACAGCAATGGTAGCGTTTTAGTTATCGATAATAATACTTACACAATTGCTAAACCAACCATTGCAAAAGTTACTTTTTTATCACTTAACAAGAGTTTATTTAATCAATACGCAAGTTATGTTAATTTTGATGATTTAATTGGAATTTATATTAAATTATTTGATACAAATAATTGTGAAATTCCTAAATCATATATTCAACAAGATTGAATTAAACTAGATCCAAATGATGAAAAAGGCATTTTAAGCATTAGTGTGATCACAAATAATTCAACCAACGATCTACATATTTATACAGGATTTAAAAAATTTGATTTAAACCAATATAAAAACTTAACTATTAAGCAATATCAATATGGATTAATTGCTAGTGAAGTAAATGTAAGTATTCTAGATGAATACTTAAATAATATTGATTTTGATCGTAATTACTTCAAATTAAAAAATATCACACCAGTAATCGATCAAATTGATGATATTAATGGTTCTTTAGTTTATGGTAATTTATTACATATATCAGGTTTTGCGCCGTGTTATTTAAAAGTGAGAAATGATGAAGCGATTTTAAAAAATTATCAACCAAGTATGATTAATGTTGATCTATTAAAAACATATTTGATTGATGCATCTGATGCATTTATTAATAAATTTGGTTCAGTAATTCAGTATGAATTATTTCCTGATGATCATAATAGATTATTAACTGTCGTTGCTAAATACAACGATATAACGCAAACATTAACTTATCATTTTAATAACGAAAAACAAATAATGAATGTTTGATCAATTGTTTTAATTATTATTGGAATAATTTTAAGTACAAGTTCAATATTTTATCTTGTAATAAAAAATAAAAAAGCTGCCAATAAATTATTAGCAACTAGTAATTAATTCACCATATACTTTATTGTCAACATCAACTTTAGTAATTTTCACTTGGTGCAGTTGGTGTTGTAATGATTGCTTATGAGGAATATACACCATAAAAAAATATTGTGAATGTCCCTGTTGAACATTAGGATTTTTAGGATATTCGAAATAAACATCTACAGTTTCATTAATAAATTGTTTTAGGTATTCATGTGTTATTGTGTTAGCAAGTTTAGTGATTTCTTTGGTGCGATTAAATTTTTCAGTATCACTAACAATACTTTTAGTAAAACTTGCTGCGGTATTTTTTCTTTCACTATATGGGAAAATATTCATGAAAGCAAATTTAATCTGCTTTAAGTTTTCAATTGCGTTTGTATGAAATTCTTGTGTTTCATTACTGTAACCGACAATGTAATCAGTTGTAATTGACATTAATGGGTTTTTGCAGCGAATGTAATCACATAACGCTATAAAATCTTTTACTGTATATTTACGATTCATTACTTTTAATACTTCATCATTAGCGTTTTGAATACATAAATGAAATTCTTGTACAAAACGTTTGTTATTGACAACTAAATCAATAATATCATGGTTGATTTGAAATGGTTCAATTGAAGAAATTCGTACCCGAAATTTTCCTTCTAATCCATTAATATCTTTTAAAAGATCATAAAAAGTATATCCATTTTCATCTTTATATCCAGCGGTATTTACTCCAGTTAAAACAATTTCATAAAATCCAGTTTGTACTAATTTTTTAATAGTATCAATAACTTTAGTGTGCGCCAAACTTCTTTGTCTACCACGTGCATATGGGATCAAACAATAGCTACACATAAAATCACATCCATCTTGAATTTTAATCACCGCTCTTGTGTTTTCACAAAAAGAAAAAACAGGATTTTCTTCAAAATTTCTTTCTTTAGCTAAATTATCAACTTTAACAATTGGTTTTCTTTCTTTTAAATATTGGTTAATTAATTCGGGAATTTGATTTTTAAATTTATTGCCAAGAACAATTTCACCATGTAAAGCTGCATATTGATAATTAATTTGGCTATAGCAACCAATAATCACCAATATTTGTTTATTTTTATTTCGATTAATTTTATTAATGGTGTTTCGAACTTTAGCATCAGCTCGAGCAGTTACTGTACATGTATTAACAATAAAAATTTCTGCATCTTTTTCATCAGTTAAAACGAAACCACTATCAATCATCATATCAGTGATGACTGTAGCTTCAAAAGCATTAACTCGACAACCTAAATTAATGACACAAAATTTAAGTGCTTGATTGATCACTTTTTTCGTCATTGTAAATTCCGCTTGTTGCTTCTTTTCCAATTAATTCAACATCATTTTTAGTTTGAACATCTTTTGTTAATTTATCATATTCAGTTTTTGGATCAGAAGAAGTTTTTTCTAAATCTTTTTTAGCTTTAGCAATTTCAATGCCTCTACGAATAAAAATTTCTTTTTGAATTTTGTATCGTGCGTATGTATAAATACCGATGGTAATTAAACCTAAAATCATTAAGATTGATAAATTAGCAATTAGTGTATTAACGCTAATTTTTGGAACATAAACAATAAGAATACTAGTCAAAATTCCAATAACGAAACAAATAAATGATGCTAGCATTACTTTGTATCACTTGCTTTTTACATGAAATCGTAATGGAAATAAAATACGCATTTCGATAATCATAAAAATAGCAAAAATAGCTGTTCCTAATAAATTACAAACTAGGCATGGTGTTTGAGTATTAAAACTTTCTGGATGTTTAACAAAAATCAATAGTGCTAAAAGTGCACCAAAAACAACAATTAAGTTAGCCAACTTAAAAATATATCCAGGATATTTAGGTAATGAATGATTTGTTTTATTAGTTATTGTTTCCATAAATTAAGATCCGATCTAAAATAGCATTAATAAATTTTTTATCGCGAATTTCGCCACGCTTATCACATGTTTTAAGCGCTTCATTAATCAAAATAGCTTTATCAGTTTTTAGTGTTTGAAATTCATGATAAGCACATTGAATCAGCGCTTTCGTTAACGGACTAATTCGTTCATAGCGTCATGTTGGTTGACACATTGGAATAATTATATTATCTACAGCTTGATAATTTTCAAAATAATGTTCAAGAATTTTTAATTGATTAACATCAAAATTTTCGTGTTCAAATAAATGACTCATTACTTTTGACCCATCGTTTGTGTGATCAGCCATAATATCCGCATAAATAATTTCTAAAACTGCTAAACGTTTTTGCCAAGGTTTTTGAACACTCATAAAATTACTCAAACACTAAAATGGTATTAAAGTTAAAAATATTTAAGCTCGATTTAATTTTTAAATCTAATCGTTCTTGAAAACTTGAAATAGTTGAAGCGACGATTGAAAAATTAGCTTCTTTTTCAAGATAAATACTAAAGCACAACTGATGATATTCATCAATCGGAGTTATTTCAACCTTTTTTACATTAAATTTGCTTGAATAATTAGCCAATTTATGAATAATTTCAATTAACTTTTCTTTGCCAATAATAATTTGACCTTTATTATTGTCAATAATGTATTTATTGTCGTGCCACATATTTTCCAGTTTTTGTATCAATAATTACTTTTTCACCACTCTTAATAAATTGTGGAACATTGATTTCATATCCTGAAAGTAATCAGGCCTTTTTAAGAGCATTAGTTACACTATTACCTTGGACTGCATCTTCGGCTTCTTTGATTGTACAAACAACTTGATCTGGCAAATTAATTCCTAAAATTTCATCGCCATTTCTTAAAACAGTTACTGGTGTATTTTCTTCAATAAAACGTGATTCGTATTCCATCTTAAATTTTGGAATTTCAACAGTATCATAAGTTTCATTATTCATGAATACATAATTATTACCGTCGTCATAAGAAAAAATCATTTTTAAGTTTTCTAAAATTACTTTTTCCATTTTTTCTCCAGTTAAAACTTCAACAGTGATTGCTCCTGTTCGTAAATTTTTAACTTTACACTTAACAATTCCTTCACGCATTGCAGTTTTATTAAAGGAATTTTCAATTACTAAATATAAATTTCCTTTAAAATTAAAACAGTTTCCTGCTCTTAAATCTCGCGCATTAATGATATCAGCCATTTTAATATAAGCTCCCGATAAAATATTTATCAATAAATATAATTGATACATATTATAAATATATTAGCTAACATTAAATTAATAATCTTATGACCAAATTTACCTCATCTTTGATTCGCAAAAAATGATTAGATTTTTTTCAATCCAAAGATCACTTGGTTTTACCAAGTAAGAGTCTAATTCCAGAAAATGATCCAAGTTTATTATGAGTTAACTCTGGAGTGGCAACTCTTAAACCATATTTTTCAGGTTTAGTAAAACCACTAAAGAATCGACTAACTAACTCACAAAAATGTATTCGTACAAATGATATTTTAAACGTTGGATTAACAAGTCGACACCACACATTTTTTGAAATGTTAGGTAATTTTTCAATTGGTGATTATTTTAAAATTGAAGCCATTAATTTTGCTTATGAACTATTAGTATATGAATATCGACTTGATCCAAAGCGTCTATATATTACTGTATATGAAGACGATCTCGATGCATACAATGAATGAATTAAATTAGGTATTAATCCAACACACATCATCAAATGTAATCGTGACCGTAATTTCTGAGATGTAGGTAGTGGTCCGTGTGGTCCGTGCACAGAAATTTATTATGATCGTGGTGAAAAATATGATCCTAAAAAATTAGGTGAAAAATTATTTTTTGAAGATATCGAAAATGATCGTTATGTTGAAATTTGAAATATTGTTTTTAGTCAATTTAATAATAACGGTCAAAACAAATATACTGAACTAGCTCAAAAAAATATTGATACTGGCTGTGGACTTGAAAGAATGTGTTGTGTCTTACAAGATGTACCAACTAACTATGACACTGATTTATTTGTTGACATTATTAATGCAATTGAAAAGCATGTTAAAGATTTCCATTATGATACTAATGCTTACTTTAATAACAACGCTAAACAAAAACACATTAACCAAAATTTTATTGTCATTGCTGATCATTTAAAAGCTAGCGTTTTTGCTATTGCTGATGGAGCAATTCCAAGTGGTAAAGAACGTGGCGCAGTTTTAAGAAAATTAATTCGTCGTGCTATTGTTTGTGCATGAAGTTTACACGCTGATAATAATTACTTAAACGATGTAGTCACTGCCATTATCAATTCAATGAAAGATTTTTATCCATATTTAAATGAACAAAAACCATTAATTATTAGCGTTTTAAATAATGAAATGGAATTATTCAATAAGACATTTAATCATGGAATTAAATTATTTGATGAATTAAAAAATAAAACTAACAAGTTTACTGGTGAACAAGTTTTTAAACTAACTGACACATATGGGTTCCCGTTTGAAGTTATTAAATCATTATGCCATGAAAATGACATTGCAATTGATGAGAAGAGTTATCTAGAAGCCTTAAGTGAACACCAAAAATTATCAAGCAATAATCAAAAAGATTTTAAAGCAATGCTACAACAAAATCCTAATCTTATTAATTTAAGTGTTGATAGTAATTTTGATTACCATGCTTTAAGTTATCAAAATGCAAAAATTGTTGCTTTGTTTGATGAAAATTTTAATCCAACTAATAAAAGCAATAATTTAACATGAATTGTTTTTGATCATACCACTTTTTATGCTACAAGTGGTGGGCAAAATCATGATGAAGGAACAATTACTTTACATAATAAATCATTTAATGTTATTGATGTCATTAAAGCACCAAACAATCAACATTTACATTTAGTTGATTTAGGTGGTTTAAGTGTAGAAATAAATGATCTAGCTAATTTAAATGTAGATGAAAATGTGCGTAAGCAAATAATGGCTAATCATTCCAGTGAACATTTACTGCAAAAAGCTTTGCAAACAGTAATAAGTCATGACATTCATCAAGAAGGAGCTAGTAAGACAAAAGAACATTTAACTTTTGATTTTTCTTATGCTAAAAAATTAACACTTCAAGACTTAATCAAAGTCGAAAACAAAGTTAACGAATACATTAATTCTAAAGCTAATGTTGAAGTAAAAATGATGACTTTAGATGAAGCTAAAGCAATTCATGCTCAAGCTCACTTTGAACATGTATATAGCAAAATTAAGGGAAAATTAAGAGTTGTATGCATGGAAGGTGTTACTAGCGAAGTATGTGGTGGAACACATGTTAATAACTTAAGTGAAATTGAAGAATTCATGATTATTGATTTTGTTACTAAGGGTTCAGGTTCATACCGAATTGAAGCAATCAGTAAAAAAGCAACAATTGATCAATTTCTAAAACAAAAAATAATTTCATTTAAACAAACACTTAAGCAATGCATTGATGATTTAACTAAATTAAAAGTTGATTTAACTGAATTTAGCCAACTAACTCAAAAAATAAAATTTGATTTAACACGAACTAATTACCATTATTTAGTTAACCAAATGCAAACTATTAAAACTAAATACATGGAATTAGTTAAACAAGCTGATTTAGCTAATAAATCACAAAAAGCTTTAACTCTTAAAAATGCTTTTGATTTAAAAACTAATGCGTTAATTTTAGTTGGTGTTTATCATAATGAAGAACAAAAACTGATTGTTAATGCCATTAATATGTTAGCTAAAGAAAATCCTACAAAAGCCTTTATTGGTTTAAACCAAACTAGTGATAAATTACAATACATCATTGTTGTTGGTAACCAAGTTAATACTAACAACGTTAACGCTCGCAGTTTAATTAATGAAATTAATCAAATTACTTCTGGATTTGGTGGTGGAAGTAATACATATGCTCAAGGTGGATGCAACTATCCTAATAAATTAGATACACTTATCGAATTGATTAAATCTAAAAATTAAAAAAGATCCAAATTAAGTTATGGATCTTTTTTTAATTATTTTTTTTCTTGATAATGAATGTGTTTTTTTCGTTTAATATAGTATCGGTAGGCTAAGTATGTAATAATTCCAAGTAAGATAATTGAACCGAATATTCCGCCTAAAATTGGTGCTAGTAAACCATTACTTGGTGGAACCGGATCATTTTGTGGATGAATCACAATATCAAATGTTTCTGTTCATAAATATGTACCAGTAATACTATCGAAAATTTTTAATTGTAGGTTCTTTAAATTGTATTTTGTATTGGCTTTTAAATCAATTACACCACTATCTTGGTGGAAGTTAATATGAATATCATCATAATTTGAAATAAATTTACCATCCATATATAATTCAAAACTAATATTAGGGTATTCATCTGGATCAACTTTATCACCATCTTGATAGATTAAGTGGCTGCCATCAGTAAAACTAATGGTGCTTATATCTTTAGTTAAGTATTCATCTTGATTAATACTATTTGGTTGCATGCCAGAAATAATGCTTAAATCTCCATGTGGGTTAATCAAAACATTAATTTCATTACTAAATGCATAGCTTGCATCGCTATAGAAACTATTAATAGCAACAATTTTTAAGTTATTAAATTTAATTTGTGCTTCACGTTTATTAATAGTAATGTCACCAGTTGTCGTTGAGAATTCTACTCCTTGTCCAGGGTTAGCACTAATATTTTGGTTATTTTGATCCCATAATTGGAAACTAATGTCACTATCTACATTTTGTACTTTACTATTATCATTAAAATATAGATGATCACGTAAATTTCAGTTGCTAGTTCAATGATCAGCTTTAGTTGTTCCAAAAGTATCAATTCAGTTTAAGTTTTTTGGGAAACTAATTCCTTCAAAATGCATCGAAGTATATTTATGAACAACTAAATCAAAGCTGTTAGAAATTGCCGTGATGTTAGAGTCTTGATTATATGTTGCTTTAACTTTTAATTCAGTTAAATTATAGGCACTTTGTTTATTTAAGAAAGTAATTGCTCCTGTAGTGGTATCAAAACCTAATCCAGATGTAGTTAAATTAACTGGTTCATTATTAATATCTAATAAACTAAAGGTTACATCACCACTATTAACAATATTATTATTTTCAAAGACAATTTTATTGTTACCAATTAATGAATTAGTTGTGTATTGACTACTTCCACCATAAATTAGACGTTCATCAATCGTATATAAAGGAACATTATTTCAATGTAATTGAGTGTGTTCAGTTGTTGTAATACTAATTTCTTGACTTAATTTACTAACGTTATAAGTATTGTTAATAACTTTAATTTGAATATGACTGAAGTTTAAATTATAACCCTTGTGAATTGTTAATTGACCATTAGTTGTGTTAAATTCTAATCCTGTTGGCAATGTTCAATGATTACCATCCTTATAAATTTCATAACTTAATTGGTCATTATTACCAACTACTGTTGAAGTTTGTTGTCCATCTAATCGATAGTTAAAGTCACCATTAACAAACGGACCAGTAATGGTGGCACTATTACTATTACCAAAGTTACTTGTTGTAAAGTTAGTGGTAATTTTATTATTACCATTACTATTAAAGTCTATACCATCATATTTATTAACACTAACACTGAAGACATTAGTTGTAGCATATAATCCATCTGCGGCCCCACCATTATAATCATCAACTAAACGAATCTTTAATCCAGTTAAGTTGTAAGCTTTATGAGCTGTTAAAGTTATTTGTCCAGTTCCAGTATTAAAACTAAATCCTTCTGGATAATGACTAGGATCTATTTCAGAATCATTTTGTAGCAGTACAAAATGTAATTTATTACTTCCTCAGTCAGTGTCTTCTGGAACAATATCATTTTCATAACGAGTTTGTTCTTTTAAATTAATAGATGTAAAGCCATTAATATATGCATTTTGTGTTAAGTTTTTAACAGGATCATGTTCTTTTAAAGTTAAATCAGTGTGTTCATATAATGTCACATTAATTGGTGTTGATGTTCTTCCTGTAATTCCAGGATTAGAAGTATCAATTACTTTAATGTACATTGATCCAACAAAACGCTTGTTTTTAGTAAATGTTACTTCACCAGTAAAGGTATTAATACTAATCGCATTATTAGTATTTAATGGATTACCATTAGCATCAACTAAACTAAAATTCATACTAGTTGGTCGATGCGATGTTGCTTCGGTATAAACAACATTATTAGTTAATGCACCATAAGTTTTAGTTGTTTCAGTAGTGCCAAAGATTCTTTTATCAATATTAACTGGAATAATTGAACTAATATTATTAATTGTTAATGAAGTAATTGGATTAACTTGCAAATGGAAGTCATTAGATGTAGTTGCTTCAATATTGTTGTTGCCACTATCAACTACTTTAAAGTTAATACTACTTAAATCAATATTTGTTTTTCTTGCAATCGTAATTTGGCCTGTAGTTTGATTGAAACTAGTGATTCCTTGTGGTAAATTAGTTGTTCGATCAACCCCATTTTGAATTAATCTAAATTGTAAGTTACTACTGCTATCAGGTCGATAATCTGTGTTATTGTCATAATACACATTATTGCGAATACTTGGTGTCGTATATCCAGTTAAGTATGCATCCCATGGTAAGTTACTAAATGGATTAAAGTTATTATCAAAGTGAATCGTTGTATATTTGTAAGTATTAATGTTAAAAGTATTAGTAATACCGTAAATGTCATTTACCGAATTATCAATGACTTTAATTTTATATCCCGTTAAAGTAATTGGTACACGACGGTTAACAATAAAACTACCATCGTTAGTGTTTGATCAAGTTATTCCTTCTGGTCAAGTGGTTTCAGTTTCAGAAGCATTTAATAATTTAAAGGTTAAATTATCACTACTTGGTACAGGTTCACTAGTATTAAAAGTTAAATTATTCTTTAATGAAGGTGAAGTATACGAATTATTTGAACCAAATGAAGCATTATTTACATTTGATACATGAGTTGCAACATTTAAGCTGTTACGATCGCTAACAACAATGTTAAAAGGATTAGTGTATTTTACAATTTTGTCATTGTTGTTTTCGCCCGTAAACATTAATGTTGCTTTAATTTTAAGTCCTGTAAGATTGTAAGGTGTTCTTGTTTTTGTAGTTAATTGACCTGTAGAACTATTAAAAGTTAAATTTAAATCATTGTAAGAATCATTTGGTAAAATATAACGGTTGTTGCTATCAACTAAATCAAAAGTTACTCTTCATTTATCATTTTCATTAATTGGCATTCCATCTAATTTAATTGTATTCATTAGGTTTTTAGTTGTTTGTGAATCGTTATAAGATTCTTGGCCAATGTTAGGAATATTAGTATCAAAACTTAAATTACTATATTTATTGAATAATATGTAATTTATATTTGAATAATATTGGTTGTTTTGAGCACCACCGTTTTGAGAAAAATAATGATTACATAATTTTTGCACTGCTTCTTTAACTGTTTGGTTTTGATAATAAACATTTAATGTTCCGTGTTTATTAGATCCTAAAAGACATCTTCCATAATAAGATTGTCCAAATAATGGAACTTTGTTTACTTCTTCAAGAGTTTTATAATTTGTTATAAAATTTTGAATTGTATTAAAGCACCCAAATCAATTTGATGATCTACTATTTTCATATGAAAAATTAGTATTTTCGTTTGGTCATGAAATACTTTTAGCAGCTATATCCTCAAATGTGTAAACATTTGTTCCTCCAGGTTTATCTGCAACAAAACTAAAATCTTTATTTGGTAATTTTACATACTTAAGTCCTAGAGAACCCCAAAACGAAGCACTACCAATATATGTTATGCTGTTTGGTATTTCTATGTCTCTAATATATTGTAATTTAGAAAACGCTTGCTCATCAATTTTGCTTAATTTGCTATTACTACTAAATGAGATATTAAGTGCATCTGAACCTAAAAAAGCTCAAGTTTCGATTTCATTGACGTTTGCACCAATATTAATGATATCAATTACATTTTGATAACGACCTCCATATTGACTAAAGCAATTAAATCCAAGTTTTATAACAGGCGCATTAACGTGTGTGTTGTTAGGATCAGTATATGTATCAGGAACATCAATATATGTACACGAATCTAAATTTGTACATCCAGTTACAACTCATCCTTGCGCTTTTTCATCTCAATTGTAAGTTAAAATTCCTGCAACTCCATTCTTAGGAGGAATAAAACTACTAGCAACATTACTAGCATTTTTCTTTACACTACTATGATTAACAACTATAGGTATAGCACTAATTAAAATACCTGAAAAAATAAAACTACTAAGCTTATATAATGTGTGTCTTTTCATAACAAAATATAGTGATATTATAGCACTAAACTGTGCATATATATATATATATATATATGGAACAATTCAATAACTTAAAACACTAAAAAGGAACATAAATAAAAATAACACCATTTGGATTGAATTGGTGTTAATTTTTTATTAATGGTGCTGAATCCGAGAATCGAACTCGGGGCAGGTGATTACCATTCACCGATTTTTCCACTAAACTAATTCAGCCATTATTAAGTATCTAATACTTAATAAATGTATAGAAAGGAACTTTTAGCTCTTCTTCAATAACTTTTCTTCCTGGAAGGAAACTCAACTCTGCTAAAGTAACAATTCCAACTGGTATTGCATTAGCTTTTTTAATTAACTTATAGATTGCTTTAATAGTACCTCCAGTAGCAAGAACATCATCAATAATCAATACACGCGAACCTTTTTTTAGATCTTCTTTATGAATTTCTAACGTGTTTTTACCATATTCAAGCGTATATGATTCACTTAATGTTTTTCGTGGTAATTTACCTGGTTTACGGCATGGAATAAATGAGGCTTTAGCACGGAGTGCTAAAGGAATAGCAAATCAAAAACCTCGAGATTCTGGAGCAATTACTGTATCAAATTTAAACTTTTTTCCAACGTGATATAAACCGTCAATTACTTGTTGGAATAATTTATTGTTACTAAGAATTGGCGTAAAATCACGAAACAATACACCTTTTTTAGGAAAATCAGGAATATTTTTAACAGCCCTTTTCACTGCTGAACTAATCCTTTTAGTAATTTTATCGTCTTTAATTACAACTGGTTGAATGGCGGTTGATTTTTTTGGTGTTGACTTAGTTGTTTTTTTCATATTAACAAAAAAATAATTTTAGTAATTATTCGATTGCTTTTGCATTAAAGTTAATTCCTTGAATTAATTCTTCATCAATTTTATCAAAGTTTCGCTTGTTAACAATCCCTTGAACACGTTTAATTCGTAGTTGATAAATGTTATGGATATTTATAAATGAATAAAGTAATAAAACTAGAACGCTATTATTCACTAAGTAAATTGCCACCAAGCTAATTAAAACAATTACAAAAACACTAATTAAATTGATTGGCATGAAAATAATGGCAATAACATTGGCTAATATAATTAATGATCTTAAAATATGACTATTTTCAGTGTAATTATTAATACCATAACGCATTAAAGTAATTAAATCAGTATAAACAGTTGGGTTTTTGTTAAATCATCTTGTATATACAGCGTTCATCAAACCAAAGATAAATAAATTAGATATCAATGCAATGAAAATAAACGCATAGCTAATGAAGACATTAAAACTAATGTGAACAATGAACAATAGTGATACACACATCAATTGAATGATAATGTTGCTAATAACAATTGCAATCACTGTGTGTCATTTATAACGGATCAAACTATAAATTGCCATAAAACCAATAAAGGCCATTAAAGCATAAATACAGTGATAAGTTAATTGTAGTGTTACTGTCGGATCAATACTTTGAACAAAAACTTGTGTATTAAGTGACATTAATGCTGCAATAATTTCATCGCGCTTAAAGCTTAATGATGTTTCAAGATAAAAAAACACATTACTTGTTCCATTGCTAGGAGTTAAAATATTATGCCAGCTATCTTTATTTGGTAAAAGACTATAGATTTTTGCTCAAGTTACTATATCAGCATTATTAACAAAAACCATAATTCTAGTTCCACCATAAAAATCAAAAGCATATGTTGGTGAAGATGTTAAAAATAACACTAAACCACTGACTAAAACTAAACCAATTATAATTAGACTTATTCAGTTGAATTTTTTATTAAAGCTAAACGGATTTGATAATTTTTTATAAGAAGTATATCCTTCTTTATCAAAACCATTTTCAATCATTTTGTTTACTTGATTAGTTAACTTATTAACGTAATTTTCATGAATAAAATTGTTTTGGTCATTACGTAAACGACTAAACCAACGATATTTATACATGCCAAATTCATTAATAAAGATTAAAGCATTTATTAACCATGATAGTAAGTATAAGCTAATAAAACTAATACCTGATAAAACAATTAAACTAATTCCAAAGCTAAACAATTGTCCGCTTGGAAAGAACAATAAACATGCTCCAACAATAAAACTAATAGCATAAGGATCTAAACAAGTAAAGAACGATTTTGAATAAGTACTAAAAATTGCTTGATCAAGTGTCTTATGACACAAATATTCTTTTTTAATCTTATTCAACAAATTAATCCCTGCAAATGAAGATGTTATTAAACCAATAATAACTGTCAGAATGGTTGTAATTGATAAGCTAAATCCAAAAGTAAATAGTAATAATAAAGTTACTCCAATCGGTAATAATTGGCTTAAATACACAACTAATCCTGGTATTCGGTATAAAATCGAAACAATTAGACCAATAATTAAAGCAATGAGCCCTACAGCTACAAAAGAAGTAATAACACTATTTTTTAAAATAGCACTACCACTAACAGCATTATTCACAATACTAATATTGATGTTGTTGTTTTTGCTTAAACCCATGCTGTTAAAATTTGTAATACTATTTTTACCAGCATCTTCATCGGTTTGATAAATAATATCTTTAATTGGGTAAGCAAATTTTTCACTCGTTAATTGGCGGTAAATTTCACTAGTTGTGAAATAACTAGCGTCATTTTTAATTGTTAACCATTGTCCTTTTGAATTGTTTTCAGAATTATTTGGTGTTTTATCTGGTAAATAATCAGTATAGTTGTCTCGTGTTACTACACCTAAAATATATGGTTTTAAGAAATCATATTTAATTGTAGTGTTCTTTCCAGGTGTAGGGCTGTATGGAGTTTTACCATTATTATCTTGAATTAATGAGAAAATTCGACTCATTAAAAAATCATTGCCATTGCGGTTATAAGGCCCTCTATTTGCATTAGAGGGATTAACAACGTTTGCTGTAGTATTTAAAACATTTGTTTTTTCTAGTAGTCCTTTGTAAGGTTCGTCTTGAAAACCTAATGATTTATCATTAGCAAAGCTTGTAATTTCGTTAAAGATTCCATCGTGTACGTAGTAATCAAAGTTTTCTTGTTTGTCAAGAACATCGCTTGCAAATTGTGCTTCTGATTTACTTAATTGAAAATATGCAGTTCGTGCTAATTCTTTATCTAAATCTTCATAATTATTAAATTTGTTATTATAAATCCCATAGATATAAAGTACATATTCCATGTGATTAATCATCGTGCGCAGATCACGAATAATTCACATGAATGGATATTTTTCAACTGGATCTTTGGCTAAATTATCAGTAGTTTTATCATTTTTGGCTTTATAAAAAATTTCTTTAATACTGCCATCAACGTATTCTTTATCGTTGTCAGTCTTCTTGTCGCCAAAACTATAAGTATCACGTAAATGCAAGTTAATCTTATTATTTTGATAATCAGCAGTAATTTTAGCATCACTATCAACTAAAGAATCATCATAACCGTTTAGGGTTCACATGTAAAGCTTAGCAGAATTAAAATTTTCTCCAGAGTTATCGTTATCTGTATAACCATCACAATAGATAATGTTATAACGATTGCTTAACATGCTATTAATGTATGCAAGGCTTGGAGCAATATCACATTTATTTTGTTCTTTATCACTTAATAGTGGATCAGCACTTTGTACTTTAGCGTTATCAATAGTGGCATTAATGTAACAATGAATTACATTGTCACTATCCATATAAACTTCCGGATAAACATTACCATTACTAATGCCTCGATCAAGCAAGAACGAAGAATATGCTTTAGCCATTTTTTTTGCATTAGCAGTTACTTCATCAAGCTTAACGTTTTCTTTGCTGTAATATCCTTTAGTTGGGTCTTCACTACGTGAATACACATCATATTCATATCTTACGTTATAAGAAGACTTAAAATTATTGCCAATTGAAGCACTATTGTAAGCAAATACACAGCTAATAACAAAACCAACAAGCATTAACAGCATCATAAAAAAACCTATGATGATGTTAACTAAACTAATTTTTTGTTGTCGATTCTTATTGTTAACTGTCATATCTTAATAGCTAAAAGTATTTAATATTATAAATATAAAAATATACTATTCCATCTATATTAGATATTATTTTAAATGAGTAAAAGCAAACTTAAATCTTTTGCTTTACCGCTTAATTGAAATTATTACTAAACGCTCATTTAGATTAAAAAAGACCTCATTCAATGAGGACTTTTTATAGTTACTAAGTTTAACTAGCCACGTAAATCTAATTCTTGGATTAATTTACGGTATAGTTCAATATCGTTTTTGTTTAGATAGGCTAACAATTTACGACGCTTTTGAACTTTTATGTATAAACCACGCTTAGATGAAAAATCTTTTTTGTGTGTTTTTACATGGTTGGTAATTGCGTTAATTTCAGCAGTTAAAATCACAATTTGTGTGCCAATACTACCTGTATTTTCTTTTTTACCACCGTATTGGGTAATTAAACTAATTTTAAAATCTTTACTAATTGCCATATTTGATTAACCTTGCATTAATTCATGAACTTAATCTACATTATAATGAATGAATAAGTTCTCAAACTAAGTAAGTTCTTATTAATTATTAATAAGAAATTATTCAGCGTCGATTTTTACCTTTGCGCCAATTGCTTCAAATTTTTTCTTGATTTCTTCAGCTTCTTCAGGTTTTAAACCTTCTTTTACTTTTGCAGGAGCTTTATCAACAGCTTGTTTAGCTTCCATTAAACCAACACCGGTTACTTCACGGAAAACTTTAATAGCTGCAACTTTTTGTGCGCCAGCATCAGTTAAAGTTAATGTTACTGAAGTTGGAGCTTCAGTTTTAGCTGGACCTGCAGCTGCTGCTACTGGAGCTGCAGCACTTACGCCAAATTCAGTTTCAATTGCTTTAACTAAATCATTGATTTCAAGTAAAGTCATTTCTTTAAGACTTGCAACGATTTCTTCTTTTGTTAATTTTGCCATAAATAAGATTAATTTTTATTTACCTTTCGTTTTATTATTGTGGTAATTTTTCACCCACTGATTTAATTCCATAAGCTAAGTTACGAGTTGGCGCTTGTAAGCATGAAAGTAACATACTTAATAAACCACTTCGACTTGGAATATTAGCCATTGCTGCTAATTGATTTGCAGCAATTAATTCACGATTAATTATTCCTGTTTTATAAACGATTTGTTTATATGTTTGCATTAATTTATGCACTTGTTTGAAAGGAATAATTTCGTCTCCATGTGCTACAATAATCGCATTTGGACCTTTAAATTCGCCAAATTGATCTAATTTAGCCAATTTAAAAGCACGATTAAAAATGTTATTTTTAGCAACGTACATTTTCGCTGTTGCACTATGTAAATCTTTTCGCGTTGAGGCAATTGATTTAGTATTAGCACCATGGTATTCAAAAACTAAAATACTTGTTGCATTAGCTAATTCTTTAGCTAAGTGTTCAACTTGATTAGCTTTGTTTTGAATTACTTGTTTCATTGAACAATGATGTTGTTCCTTTCTTATTTTTAATTGCAATAATCCAATATAAAAGTCTTAGGCATATTCTTCCTAAGACAATTAAATCGTTAATGTAAATAAAAACTAAAAGTTTCTATACACCTCGGTAACAAATTAAGGAAAATCCAGTTACTGTCTATGGAGTATTGCTGTAATATTATAACTAAAAATAAATATTTATCTAATGAGTTTCTTCTAATTTATTGAAAGCATCATCAATGATTTCTTTTAGTTGTCTTGCACTTGCGTGCATTTTATTCCGTTCATCAATAGTTAAAGGAATTTCAATGATGTGACGAATTCCTTGGGCGTTAACAATTGCTGGAACACCAATAAAAATACCGTTAATTCCACCAAATTCACCTTCAAGATAAACTGATAAAGGTAATACGGCATTTTCATTACCAAAAATTGCTTTGGTAATTCTTGCAAGTGCTACAGCAATTCCATAATAAGTAGCGCCTTTTTTCTCAATAATATGATATACAGCATCCCGAACGTTTTCGAAGATATTAAAAATATCTTCTTGTTTAACATCTGGATGTGTTTTAATCATTCATAAATTTGTAATCCCGCAATGTTAGCACATGATCATACTGGAAATTCTGAATCACCGTGTTCACCAAGAATATATGCGTGAACATTACGTGCATCAACATTTGCCAATTCTGCCAACATTTGACGAAATCTTGCTGTATCCAACGAGGTACCGCTACCAATAACTTTATGTTTTGGAAAGCCAGAAAACTTCCATGTTGAATAAATTAAGATATCAACTGGATTAGCAGCAATTAAAAAAATTCCATTAAAACCACTCTTAACAACGTTTGTTACTACATCCTTGTTGATTTTTAAATTCTTGTGGATTAACTCTAATCGTGTTTCGCCTGGTTTTTGTGCTACACCAGCTGTAATAACAACTAAATCAGCATCGCTATAATCGCTATATTCAGCTGAATAAATGATTTTTGGTGAGGTATAAATAAAGCATGTGAAAGATCCAAAGCATCACCCTCAGTTTTATCTTTATTAATATCAATAATGCCAATTTCTTGTGCAATATTTTGGATAACTAAAGCAAAAGCGTAGCTACTGCCAACTGCCCCACCACCAACAATAATAACTTTTTGGTGTTTCTTTTGTTTTTGTTCCATAATATCTTTTTTTACAATAAATGATAAAGCTAATAACACCATTTAAGTAATTATTAGTTTTAAGTTTATTAAGTTAAATATGGTGCACCATGAGGGGCTCGAACCCCCGACCCAATGATTAAGAGTCATTTGCTCTACCAACTGAGCTAATGGTGCGAGTGTTAAAAATTATAGATAAATTATTTTAAGATTAATTATTAATTAGTTATTAATAGAAAATGGTAAAATTAAAGGCATGAAAAAATCAACTTTAATTAAAGCGTTTTGCTTGCCAACAGGAATAGCTATAGCAGCAATCCCTACAGTAATGATGACAACAAGCTGCAGCAACAACGCTGTTCCGACTGCTCCAAATGATTTTTATTGTAACAGTTGAGATGGAGCAAACCCATTTATGAAAGGCTACGATAATTCTGTTGTCAAGGCTTTTAATGGTAATTCGCCTGAACAAATTGAAGTTCATAGTAATAGTGAATTCATTAGTAGTTTAGCATCAGCTTACACATTAAACATGTGTAAATGAGACGTAATTTGCGGTGTGATGCAAGCCTTCAATGGTTATGCATTCACTGCAAAATTTAGAAGCTTTGAAAAAAATGGTGCTAAAGTAAGATACGATGTCGAAGTTACGAAAACTAACGCTAATGCAACAATCTGACATACTACTAAAAATGAAAAAACACCAGGCGATCCGTTTGACTGAACTGATTTAAGATTTACAGGGAAAATTTCTGAAGGTAATATTCCTAGTGTTGAAGTGTATACTAGTTGAATAGGTCCACATATATCTGGAATTGATGCCTTTAGTACTTATTTCTTCGTTGGTAGAAATTAATTACAAAATCTTTAATGCTGTGATTAACACTATACATCAATTTGTGTAGTGTTTTTTTATGTCATTGTTATATATAGAATTAATTAAATATGGATCAATTAATAAAAAAACCAAAGTATATTCGTAAATATGATTATTTGCGGAGTTTTTATCAACCAAAAAATCATTGATTTATTGATCCAGAAATGATTAGTCAATTTATTGCTAATAAAACTAAGCACTATTTAAAAAGCTCACTAACTATTGATCTTGATGATGCAGAATTTGATGAACATGATAGTTATAGTGTTTATAAAGAAAATAAAGATAATAAGAATATTGAAATTGATCACAAAATTTATGAAGGTAATTTAATTGATACTTTATCCAAACAATATATTCAAGATCAATTTAAACTTTACAAAAATAATGCGATTGACTTTAGTTTACAACAATATCATCATTTAGATAATGACCAATTATTTAAATTAACTTTAGAAAAATTAAATAATCACGATGATTTAATTCTGTTTCAACCAACCTTTATTCATAATGGATTAATTGATAAACCAGATGCACTAGTTAGAGTTAATAATCAATATACTTTAATTGAAGTTAAGGGAACAACCAATCCAAAAATTAACCATTTATTTGACTTGTTTTTTCAAAAAAATGTTATTGGAAATGCTTTAGATGAACATTTTGATGCTTATATTAGTGACTTTAAATTATGTCTAGTTAAATATGAACTACTAAATTTAAAAGCTATTTCTTTTGTTTTGGTTGATAGTGTTTCACTTAGTAAAACTGGTTTTAAAATAACTAAAAAACAACAAGAGTCTTTACCGAGCAATTGTTTTAGTGACTCGTTTGTTAATTTTAATGCTGCTTTAAGAGAAAATAAAATTGATGAAAATAAAACTGAACTATTAAGTTTAAACTATTTATTAAATCATTTTAACGCAGATGATTTTAAAGATAGTCGAGCTAAAGAAACAATAAAGTTTATTGATGAAAATTTAAATCTTGATGCTTTTAATTTACGTATCAATGAATTAAAAAATCATGTTATTGAAAAGCAAATAAGCTTAATTCCTGATTTAAATTTTAAATCCAAAATTAAAGACTGTGATTACTGAAATTATTTAAAAGAATACTACTACTTAAGTCATAAATATTTGCCAATGAACTTTAGTGGTAAATTAATTCAGTTTAAAGATGCTGTTAAAATCAACCAATCATTAATTACTAATGATTTAGATCAATTAATTAATCGGTTTTATAATAACCAAATTAAAATTGGCGATTTTCAAAACAGCAAACAATTAGATGAATATTGTCGGATGATTAAAAGCCATCAATTAACTAATATCAGCAACAAAATCTTCTTTGATTGCAATAAAATTAAAAATGTTTTAAATCAATTAAAAGATAAACATGTTTATTTTGATTTTGAATCCATTAATTTAGCTACCCGTGTGATTGATCACACTGTACCATTCATGCAAGCAGTAAATCAAGTTTCTGTTGCCAATTTAATTAATAATCAATTAGTTCCTAAAAAAGGATTAGTAATCGATCCTGTTAATGGGATTAATAAAGAACATTTAAAGCAAATCGTTGATATGATTCTTCCTAGTGAAGATCTAAATGAATGTAAACAGTACAGCTACATTGTTTATAACCAAAACTTTGAAAAAACTTGTTTAACAAAAATGAATTATTACTTAAATGATCCACTTTATGAAAGAAAAATCAACGTTATTATCAACAATATGTTTGATTTAGCTGATTTATTTACGATTAAAAGAGAGCAAAGAGACTTTATTCTTTTTAAAGATTTATGTGGATATTACTCAATTAAAAAAGTTTTGCCACTTGTAGCTCGATATGATCCTAGTTCATATGCGAATGCTAATTGTGTTGACTATAAATCAATTGCAATTCATAATGGTGTTGATGCGCAAAAGTATTCATCAATGCGTTTTTTTCATCTTATTGATGATATTAAATGACGAGAAATTAGCGAAAATTTAAGAATTTACTGTAATAATGACGTTAATGCAATGGTTGCAATTTATTTCTTTGTTAGTAAATTGGTTAATAATTAATTTAATAATAAAATATATCTAACTTTATTTTCTATGAGTAAAATTCGAGCTCGTTATGCTCCAAGCCCAACTGGCTTTTTTCACATTGGTGGAGCAAGAACTGCATTATTTAATTATTTATTCGCTAAACACTTTAATGGCACATTTATCGTCCGAATTGAAGACACAGATACTGCCCGAAACGTTGAAGGTGGAATTGAATCACAATTAGCCAATTTAAAATGAATGGGAATTTTTCCAGATGAATCAATTTTAAATCCTGGTAATTTTGGTCCATATAAACAAACAGATAAATTAAAACGTTATCAAGAATTGGCTAATGAATTAGTAAAAAGAGGCTTAGCCTATTATTGCTTTTGTAATGAAGAAGAATTAGAAAAAAATCGACAAATTGCTTTAGCAAATCATTTACCGCCAAAATATAATCGTAAATGTTTGCATTTAACTCATGAAGAAATTGAGACAAATTTAAAGAAAAACATTCCTTATGTTATTCGTTTAAAAATGAAGGATAATGTAAACATTGAGTGAGATGATTTAATTCGTGGACATATGAGTGTGCCAACAAGTGCTTTAACTGACTGCGTCATTTTAAAATCTAATGGTATTCCTATGTACAACTTTGCAGTTGTTGTTGATGACTATGATATGCAAATCACTCATGTTTTGCGAGGTGAAGAACATATTTCTAATACTCCATACCAAATTGCTATTAAAGAAGCACTTGGTTTTGATAAACAACCAATCAGTTATGGTCATTTATCAATCATTACTGACGAAACCGGTAAGAAACTATCAAAGCGAAATAAAGAATTAAAACAATTCATTGAAGATTATCGAAACTTAGGTGTTCTTCCAAGTGCGTTAGTTAACTTTTTAGCTTTACTTGGTTGAAGTCCAAAAAGTAATCAAGAAATTATGAGTTTAGATGAACTAGTAAATCAATTCGATTTAGCTAATGTATCTAAAGCTCCTGCTTGCTTTGATTTTAAGAAATTACTATGAATTTCTTCACAACACATTAAAAATATGAACGAACATGATTATTTAAACTTTGTTCGTAATTATCTAACAATTAATTTAAATGATTTTGTTGATCGTAAATTTCATGACTTGATCTTATTAACTTTTAAAAATCAAATTAATTATGCAAGTGAAATTAACCAATTAATTAAAGAAACTTTCAGCGGTTCATTTGATCAATTAGATGAAAATACAAAGAACTATTTAACTAGTGAAACTAGTTTAAAGATATTAACTTCACTAGAAAATGAATTAATCCTAGTTGGTGAACTAAATCTAGATAATGTCGCTGTTATTGTTAATAAAATTAAAACTCAAACCAATGTTAAGGGCAAGGATTTGTTCATGCCGTTAAGATTAATTAGTTCATATCAACAACATGGTCCGGAAATTAATAAAATTCTTGTTTTATTTGGTAAGGACAAAATTCTAAAAAATATTCGTTCAATTAAAGGGGAAAAAATATGAAGTTAACTGATTTATGCAAAAAATACAAAATTAAAGCTTCTGATATTTATCCATACGGTGAATTTGGAGCAAAGATTAAGGCTGAACTAACTCCATGCAGCACAACTAAAAAGCATATTTTAGTAACCTCAATTAATCCTACTTTAGCTGGTGAAGGAAAAACAACAGTTGCTATTGGTTTGGCTGATGCATTAAATCATGCGGACAAAAATAGTACCATTGTTTGTCTTCGTCAACCAAGCATCGGTCCAACTCTAGGAATGAAAGGTGGAGCTACTGGTGGAGGAAAAAGTTCACTAGTTAATGCAGATTATATTAACCTTGGTTTAAATGGTGATTTTTATTTAATTGAAACAATTAACAATTTAATTGCCACCATTATCGATAATCATATTTACCATGGCAACCAATTAAAAATTGATCCGAAAACAATCTCTTGAAAACGTGTTATTGATTTAAATGATCGTTCACTACGCCATTTTAATTTAGAAATCAATAAAGACGTAAATTACAACACTGGTTTTGATATTACTGCTGCAAGTGAAATTATGACTATCTTCTGCTTGTCAAAAACAGTTGAGGAAATGCTAAATCGCATTGAACGAATTGTTGTTGGGCAAAATACTAGTGGCAAAAATGTAACTGTTGGCGAATTTAAAATTAATTGAAATTTTATTCGTAACTTAATTGACCAATTAATGCAACCAAATGTCCTATCAACAAAAGAAGATACATTATGTTTAATGCATGGTGGGCCGTTTGCTAACATTGCACATGGATGTAACAGTATTATTACTTTAAATACTGCTAGTAAATATGCTAAATATGTAATAACTGAAGCTGGTTTTGGTGCTGATCTTGGTTGTGAAAAATATATCAACATTGTTTCACAACAATATCGTTGGCCAGATGCAGTTGTTGTTGTAGTTACCATCAAATCAATTATGTTACATGGTACTAATGAAAATAAGTTAATTGCTTTAAAAGAAGGATTAACTAATTTAATGGTTCACATTAATGCTATTAAAGGATATGGCTTTAATCCAATTATTGCTATTAACCAATTTGATGATGATACATCTGAACAAATTGAAATAGTTACAAATTGAGCCAAAGAACAAAAAATTGCCATTGCTACATGCTCACCATATGCAGAAGGTAAAACTTCGTATAAAAGTCTTATCAAATTAGTTAACAAAGAAATTAATAAACGTCATTATAATCTCTTTAGCACATATAGTCGTTTCGATAAGTTAGATTCAAAGTTAGATTTAATTATTAAAAAGGTCTATGGATTAAATACAAAGTATATTTTAAGTCCGACTGCAGCACTTAAATTTAAACAAATCCAAAAGTTGCCATATTATGTCTGTATGGCAAAAACACAATATAGTTTAAGTTCAGATCCAACTAAATTAGTGTATTCACCAAATGACACTATTGAAATTAACGATTTCGTCATTTTGCATGGGGCAGAATTTATTATTCCAATCTGTGGTGAAATTTTCCGTATGCCTGGATTACCAAAAACTCCTAATGTTCAAAAACCGTAAATATTTAATTGCTGTTTCTGGTGGCCCAGATTCAATGGCATTACTTTCAATGTATCAAAACAAAATTGATACAGTAATTCATGTTAATTATCATTATCGAAATGACAGTGATAATGATATGAATTTAGTAAAAAAGTATTGTCATGAACACAAACTAAATTTTATTTGTCATGAAGTTGACCCGAGCATTTATCAATCAACTAAAAACTTTGAAAATACTGCTCGAATTATTCGCTATGAATTTTTTAGTAAAATAGCTAAAAAACGTCAAGTTAAGGATATTTTAATAGCACATCATCTAGACGATTTTATGGAAACTTGCTTAATGCAAGAAAGTAGAAAAGTGCAAACTACTTTTTATGGAATTAAAGAAAAAAATTACATTTATGGATTGAATGTTATTCGTCCATTAATTAACAAAAGAAAGAAAGAATTAGTTGATTATTGTCTAAAACATTCAATTCCTTATGTTATTGATTCAACTAATTGTGATTCAACTTTTACTCGGAATAAATTTCGTAAGGAAATTGAGAAATGAAGTGATGAAGAATTTAACACTAAATTAAATTATTTCATTAATAAGAACAAGAAATTATCACAATTAGATTGAGCTGTTAAAAATGCATTTGATAATTGAATGCAAAGCAAATGATCAATTCCTTTTTTTAATCGGCTAGATGAACAAATCAAAATTCATGTTTTATACATGTATCTTATTAAAATTGTTCCGCTTCGATTAAGTATTAAAAAAATCCAAGGAATAATTCAATACTTAAAAGTAAATCGAAGCAAAAATTATTATCGTATTGGGAATGGATACCATTTATTAAAAATTAATAAAAAACTACACTTATTAAAAAAGTAAAATAAATAAAATTATATGGCTAATAAAAATCAAATGAAAACAATTAAAGTTGCTGAACTGTTAAAACGTTTTGATCACGAAATATTGCATAAAGGTAATTTAAATACAGACAAAATTTATTCACCAACATTAAACAGAGTTGGTTTAGAGTTGGCTTATTGTAATAATCCTAATCACCAATTTCACAATATTAATTCAACAGTTTTATTAGGAACTAACGAAAGCGAATATTTATTATCTTTAAAAGATGTAAGACGAGTTGAAAAAGCTTTTAAAAAAGTTATTGATTTAACCCCTCCAGTAATCATTTTATGTGAAGGCTTTGATCGAACATTGGGTGAAATCTTTAAAAAAGTAGCCGTTAATACTAAAGCTAAAACAACAATTGTTTATTCATCATTGCACTTACACCAATTGTATTTAGCAATTGCAGGATGAATTAATGAGCAATTAGCTGAATACACATTAATTCATGGAACACTAATGTCAATTGATGGAATGGGTGTTTTAATTCAAGGTGAAAGTGGTGTTGGAAAAAGTGAAGTTGCTTTACAATTAATCCGTCAAAATGCTTTATTTATTGCTGATGATGCAGTAGAAGCAACTAACTTAGGAAATAAAATCTTTGCTAAATCAAGTGATATTGCTGGTAAATTTCTAGAAGTTAGAGGAATCGGCTTAATTAATATAATTCAAATGTTTGGAGTAAGCAAAGTCAAATCCAGTTCAACAATCGATTTAGTTATTACTTTAATTAAATCTGAAAATGTTCAACGTCAATATTTTGAACGTGTTGGAGAAAAACAACAATATCTAAACATTTTAAATGCATCTATCCCACATTATCGAATTCCAGTAACTTATGGACGTGATGTAGCTAATATGATTCAAGCAGCAGTTGCTGATTATAAAATGCGTTCAGAAGGCTATAATTCAGCTAGTGAGTATATTAATAAATTAAATAGTATTCTAAAGAATAAGTAAATGAATTGATTTAGTAACATTGTTCCAAGTCCAATAGCAATATGAAATGCCGACAGTACTCCGATTGCTTTTCATTTAGGCGGTTTAGAAGTCCGTTGATATGGGCTTTTGATTGCCATTGGCTTTATTTTGGCAATTATTGCCATTATTTGCAAATTAAAGTTCTTTTATAAAGTTCCAATTGATCCATTTTATTATTATTGCTTAATGGCAATTCCTGCATGTATCTTTGGAGCAATGTTTTGGTCGGCATGTATTGGTGATCGTAAATGAAGTGATTTCTTTAATTTTAAAAATGGTGGGTTAGCTATTCAAGGAGGAGTAGTAACCAATATTATTATTGGTTTAATCTGATTCCAATACATTTTGAAAAAACCTAAATATTGGGTTAGAGATCTTTCTACTGAAAACAAAATGCAACCAGTTTTAAGACAAGTATCAACTTGAGTTTATGCTGATGCTATTATTCCGGCAGTTCTTATTGGTCAAATTATTGGAAGATGAGGTAACTACTTTAACCAAGAAGTATACGGACAAATAGTTAATAACATAAATTACCAAACATGACTAAGTACACACCTTCCATTCATGTATGTTCAAGGTGAAGGGCAATATCATCATCCATTGTTTTTATATGAATCAGTTCTTAATATTGTTGGTTTAATCCTAATTTTTGTTGTTCTTGAATTTATTCCTAAAGTTAAAGCTGGAACCATTTCATTCAGTTACGTATTATGATATGGAATTGTCAGAATGTGTATGGAACCATTTCGAATGTCTCAATATACATTCACTAATACTTACGTAATGGATGGATTATGAATTGCCATTAGCTTAATTTGTTTACCACTAAATCAATTTAATATTATTTCTTTGACTCGCCAATATCGTTGCAAGCTATTCATTAAAAATTTAATTTTAACTAATGGTTTAATTTATCATTGAATTAAATTTAAATTAAATTCAGCACAAAAAAAACAAGACCAAAATTTAATTAATCATTATCAAAATTGAATGGATCAAAATCGTAAACAAAATCAAAATGAGCATTGTTTGTTTATTCGCAAAAGTAATGAATTTTTATATTATCTGGGTCGATAAATTTGCAAAATCATAATTTTTTAAAATTTGTTGCTTAATAGCTTTTTAAACGCTCAGAATGGTGCATTTTTTTATTTTTTATTTGTATTTTTGTTTTTTGAAAACAAAAAAGTGTTGTACACATCATTATTAATTGCTTCAATTATTGGTGCAGCTGGATATATTACTGCCAATAATATTAATAAATCTAGTCTTAGCAAGAATAATGCTGTAAATGATTTAGATTTAACGCAATATTTTAATTTTGTTACTGAGGGCAATGGATGAGCTATTAGTTTAAAAATTAATACACAAATCCCTGGTGATTCGCTTGTCGCTCCGAGCACATATATTTATCAATCAAGTAATAAGCCTATTATTCGAGTTACAGATATTAATAATCAAGAAAACATTACTAGCCTAACTTTAGGAGCAAATGTAGCTAATTTTAATGGGGCAATGTCTAACAATAAGAAATTAAGAACATTAACCATTTTAAATCCAAACTTTGTTATTAATACTACTTATCCAGCCACTTATGCTGATTTTAATGAAGTAATTTAGAATGCCAATCCTAGCTTATATCAAAAAAAAGACTTTTAATAGTTCACAATATGAACATGAAAACCATGGATATGGTTGATGAGCTATTGGTAAAAGCAGTGGCATAGATCGTCCTTATTCTGGTCTTTACATAGGTGCGGGGGTTATTTCTGATGTAATTCCTGGTGAACAACAATTTGATTCTGCATTTGGTTTAAGCAAAGTTCTTATTACTAAAAAAATTAATCTTAACAATAACCTTTCATTTTTTAATTGCTTTAGTTTAAGAAAAGTGGAGTTTATTGATGATAAAACAGCAGCCCAAATAGCAATCGTTATGATGGTGTTTTTTGAAATTCAAAAAATTTAAAACGAGTTAATTGTAATTATGAAACTGTTGCAAAAGTAAATAATGTTTCTATTGCAACCGGTGGTAGTGAAACAAGAAGTTTGTTATTTGGTTATTCACCTGATACTAAACTATTTACCGTTCATAGACTAAGTTTAATGGATCAACAAACGACATTTTATAATGCCTATAAAGCAAAGTTTAATGCCTCTAAAATCCTGAAACTAGTTACCGTAGATTAATTGCTAGATATAGTACTTTAAGTTTTGATGAATCATTATTGCCAGAAAATAATAAAGTATTTGACTATAACAATTTTTTAACAGGTTGCACAGGTAGCGAACTATACAGTTCACTTAAATGGGATAACATGGAACAACCATTAAGTGGTGAATATTCCTTTAATCTAGTTAACGCAGCTGATAATACAACTTATACTAATGATGATGCAAAAATTGATAGTGGTACTGGAGTTATTACAATTAAAGATCACAAAAACTTTACATCTCCACAATTAAAAATCAAAGTGACTGATAATGTTTTAGATCTTTCATATACATCAACTGAAGCGTTTAGTGTTAATTTCAAGGTCAAACTGCTATGAGAATATGGTTATCAAACAAAAACGCTAGCTAATAGCATCGTTAAGTGTAACGATGACGAAATATCAACAACTGAAGAAAAGTCACACATGCGTTTTGTTTTGCCAATAAATGGAGAAGAGGTCAATAATCCAAGCGACTATAATTTGGTTTTTGGCCAAACTACAGGTATATTAAAAATTAGTGCTAAAACTGATTATGATATTAATAACGTCAAGATTGGTATTCATGATGATGTTTATGATATTACTAGATATCCAACCAATGGGTTTAGTATTAAAATCGTGCATAAAGATGGCGTTGCTTATCACAATAATTTCAGTGATATTACTAGTGATCTATATTGAAAAAGTGGATGCACAACTACTGATTTAAGTAAGTGAATGTATTTCATTAAGAATAGTAACGAAGAAAAAATGAGTAGTGAGTATGTTAGTGAATATATTACCTTCAGAATTTATAATGGTATTAATGGTAGTGGCATTACAGACATAATAAACAACATTAGTGATGTGACATTTGACACATCTACAGGAGTATTAAAAATTGAAGCTAAAACTAATATTGAATATTCAAAGATTTATATTAAAGCATTTGATAATCAATATCATTATGAATATGGTGATATCAATAATGTTTTTAGCATTCATATGCTAGAACGCAAA
This sequence comes from Candidatus Malacoplasma girerdii, assembly GCA_000770195.1. Taxonomy (NCBI): domain Bacteria; kingdom Bacillati; phylum Mycoplasmatota; order Mycoplasmoidales; family Mycoplasmoidaceae; genus Malacoplasma; species Candidatus Malacoplasma girerdii. Next base: position 436,591 of record CP007711.1, read on the forward strand.
CAACTATTATTAGAAGATGTTCAATACTAGAATTTGGGTAATGAACAAGTTTATGTAAATGGTTATTCAACTATTAACCTTAATGATCATTTAGCATTTGACACAGGAAAAATTACTAACCCAAGTTACATTAATAACCACATTAATTACAATCTATATAAAGATGATGAATTATTAAATCAAACTGATATTGACAATTTATTGATTACTTTTGATAATAAAACAGGAATTATTACTTTCCATGCTAAGACAGCTTATCACATTGATAAATTATCAATTAAAGCTCATGACGACTTATATGATCTTAATTCACAAGCAACTAATCAATTCAATATTAGTGTAGTTAATCATACAAGCATTAAAATTGAAAACATTAGTGATCGTCAATTTATTAAAAATTTTGAAGCTGATCACATTAGTGGATATAGTTTTACAAGCGAAAATTTAATTAAATACATCAAGTACGATAATGGTATTTTCATTAACGAAACAGATGCTTTAAATATCACTTTTGTCATTATTCAAAATGATAAAGATATTACTAATAATTATTAAATAAATATGGGCAAGACTTCTTTGATGTTCATAATGGCCAATTTATTTTCAATCCAAATGTTGAATATCATTTAAATGATTTACAAATTAGAGTTACTGATTCTTATTATGGTGTAAGTTATACTTCGCCTTATGAAATGAAATTTAAAATTGATATTGGTGCTATAATTCCTAAAAAGTCATTTGTTTTACCAGTATGAGTTTGAATTTTAGCAGCAACTATTCCCGTTATTGGAATTATTGTCATTGTTCTTTGATTAAAAATTCATCGTAAGAAAGAAAAGAAACTTTCAGTTTAATTATCAAATAAATTTAACACACTTAACTGTGTTATTTTTATTTATTAAAATAAATGGTACTTAAAAAGCATGGAAAAGAATCTTTTTAACGTTATTGTAATAGGTGCAGGTCACGCTGGAATTGAAGCGGCTTTTGCTGCTGCAAATAAAGGCCATAAGACTGCATTGTTTACTATTAGCAAAAAAGCTGTTGCCCAAGCACCATGCAATCCTTCCATTGGTGGGCCTGCCAAAGGCATTGTAACACGTGAAATTGATGCATTGGGAGGAATGCAAGCACAAGCTGCTGATGCATGTATGATCCAAATTAAAATACTCAATAGTTCTAAGGGCCCGGGTGTATGAGCTTTAAGAGCACAAATTGATAAGGATCTATATCACCAATATTTTCTTAAATTAATTAATGAAACAAAAAATTTAAGCCTAATTGAAGCCGAAGTTACTGAATTAATTGTTGAAAAAAATGTTGTGAAAGGAATTAAAGCTAATGATGTTATTTATTTAGCTAAAACCGTGATAATCACCACAGGAACTTATTTAAAATCAACTATTCATATTGGTGATGAGAAGAAAGATAGTGGTCCACTTAATTTCCCCCAAGCTAAATTTTTATCAAACCAATTAAAAGAATTAGGTTTTGAATTAATTCGCCTTAAAACAGGAACTCCACCACGAATTGAAATTAATTCATTTAATAAAGATGCAGCTGAAATTCAATTAGGAAATAGTGAACCACTACATTTTAGTTTCTATACTAACCAGCATTTAAAACTAGAAGATCAAGTTCCGTGTTACTTAACTTATACGAATGAAAAAACACACCAAATTATTCGAGCTAATTTGAATAAAAGTGCAATGTATTCAGGACATATTAAGGGGGTTGGTCCACGTTATTGTCCAAGTATTGAAGATAAAATTGTGCGTTTTAGTAATAAACCTCGACACCAAATATTTATTGAACCAGTTGGATTAAAATCAAATTTACTATACTTACAAGGATTATCAACATCTTTGCCAAAAAGTGTGCAATTAGATTTAGTGCACAGCATCAAAGGATTAGAAAAAGCTGAAATTATTCAATATGCTTACGCAATTGAATATGATGCAGTTAATCCGGTCCAATTATGACCGTCTCTTGAATCAAAGTTGATTAAAAATTTATATTTTGCAGGTCAAATTAATGGCACGAGTGGTTATGAAGAGGCGGCTGGTCAAGGTTTAATTGCTGGAATTAATGCCTCACTTAATATTGAAAATAAAAAACCACTAATTTTAAAGCGCAATGAAGCATATATTGGCGTAATGATTGATGATATTGTTACTAAAGGAGTAAAAGACCCTTATCGTTTATTAACTAGCCGGGCAGAACATCGACTTTACTTACGCAACGATAATGCTGATGATCGTTTAATGCCTTATGGCTATCAAGTTGGCTTATTAAAAGAAAGCAAATACGAAGAATATTTAAAACGAAAACAATTATTTAACGAAGTGATTGAATATTTAAAGAAAACAACACTCAAAAATTTTAGTTCATTAAATAAAATATATAACTCTCATAGTTTGCTAGCGTTAGCTAAACAACCACAAATTAATTTAAAAGATATTCTAATTCATTCACCATATAATAATTTAGATGATGAATTAATTCAAAAGATTTCCATTGCGATTAAATATGAAGGTTATATCAAACATGAGCAAAATAATTTAGATAAGTTTAGTAAATATTTATCATTTGATATTTCATGCATTAATGATTACAGTGGATTAATTAATTTACCGCTTGAAGCTCGTGAAAAGCTAAATAAAGTTAAACCTTTAACATTAGCCCAAGCTAGTAATATTAGTGGAATTAATATTAATGATCTTATGATCATTAAATATTATGTAGAAAACATGAAAGAATAGTTATGAATCAAAAAGAGTTTGTCCTTGCTGTTAAAAAAATTTATCCATGTGTTAGTGAAACCTTTTTTAAACAAATCGAAGTTTATAAAAGTTTTTTGCAAGCTCAAAACAAACTTTTTAATTTAACTAATTTAGCTAGTGAAGAATTAATTTATGAAGAATACTTTCTCGCTTCAATTATTCCTTACCAAAACATTAACTTTTCTAATGGATTAAATGTACTAGATATTGGTTCTGGTTCTGGTATTCCGGGTATTTTATTAAAACTTCTTTATCCTTCAATTAACTTAACAATTCTTGAAGTAAATACAAAAAAGGTTAACTTTATGAAAAAATTAGCTGAAAAACTAAATATTAATGTTAGTTTCCTATTTCAACGAGCTGAAGATATTAAAAATCATCAGCGCGAGCAATTTGATTTAGTTACTTCACGAGCTGTTGCTGAATTAAGAATCCTCTTAGAAATTAGTGCTCCGTATGCTAAAGTAAATGGCTTAATTCTTGAACCTAAATCAATTAAATATAAAGAAGAAATTACTAATGCTAAAAAAATAATTAATGATTTGGTGCTTTCACCATTACCAATTCAAAAATTTATCGGTAGTAAATCTAATTATCTGTTAAGCTATAAAAAGCTCAAAGTAACTCCAAATAAATTTCCGCGAACTTGAAAGGAAATTATCAAGTAAATGGCCCGATTTGTATTAACACGCAGCTTAGATGAAAATAACTATTACAATCATGCTATTTTTGGCTTAAATTTAGCTAAATCGCTAGAATTACAAAACAAAAAAGTTTTGTACATTAATACTAATCTTAGTCATGATTTTTTGAATCATTTAAAACTAAATAATTTACAACTAAACACAAAATTAAAGACAATTACTCCTTTTGTAATATTTAGCATTAAAAATAATTTGGATTACTTAAATTTATTAAACAAAAACAATAAAAAGTTAACAAGTTATAATTTGAATGAGTTAACTTTTGTTTTAAAAAAACAAATTGATTTAATCATTAAAAATTATGACTTTGTTATTGTTAATTTAATGGGTGTATGAAATGAACTTGACGAGTTCTTTTTAAACTATTTTAATGACCATTCAGTACTATACATTGATGTTAATAATGTAGATATTGGCCAAATTATTAAAACTAATTTAAAACAATATGATTATTTAGTTATTGATCATTATTTATCATTAAATAAAAACCACATCAATTGTTTCAAAAGCATCAAAACAATTGTTAAGGACTTTAAAACTTTTGTTATTAATGAAAATGAAAACGCTTTATCTGATCCTTTAAACCATTATAACCGACAAATTGGCTTCACTAATTTACTTAAATATTTATTAATTAAATAAGTAACAATAAATTAAATATAAAATTAAGCATAAATATGCACGAAGCGGTAGTTACTTATTTGAGTAATGACAATAGTAGTAATATTCCTTTTTATCTTGAACCAAGACAAGAAGCATTAACTATTATTTTTGTCATGCTTATTTTAGCGTGTATATATTTGGCATATTTTGTCAAATTAAGAAAACTAAAACCAAATCAAGCACCAACTGGATTTGTTTTAGTAATACAAATGTACATTGCTTATATTCGCAATTTGGTTGTTGAAATTTTAGGCGAAGAATTAGTGTGCTTGACACCATACTTTGTTCATTTATTTAGCTATATTGCTTTAAGCAACGTCATTGGTATTATTGGTTTAGCCAATCCAACATCTTCTTTAACAGTAACTTTATCAATGGGGATTGTTATGTTTGTTGGAACTTTTGTTATTGGTTTTAAATACCAAAAGCTTAACTACCTAAAGAAGTTCACTTACAATATTAAGATTAGAAATAAATCAATCCCAGTAATGCTTAATCCTAATGAAATTGTGGGCCAAATTACCCCACTTATTAGTATTTCGTTTCGATTATGAGGAAATATCTTTGCTGGTGGATTAATTGGTGAATTATGATATTTCTTCTGGGGTTATATCACTAGTAGCAAATCGTTCTTTTTAAGTGCCATGAACATTTTTGGTGCTTTTAGTGTTATCCCAATTAACATGTATTTTGATTTACTATCTGGAGTAATTCAAGCCCTGGTGTTCACTTTATTAACCATGATTTATTGAACTTTGCAAAAACAAGAAGGTCATGAAGAAAATAATCATGAACCAAATAAAAAAATAAAAATTAAAGCTAATCCAGCTTTAGATTTAGATTAAAGAGGAAAAAATATGATTGATACTGAAACTTTACATAACGTGGTGACTGCAATTAAAGATGCAGCAGAAACTGGATTACCGCAACTTGGACGATATATCGGTGCAGGTATTGCAATGATTGGAGCAATCGGAACTGGTATAGGCCAAGGGTATGCAGCTGGAAAAGCTTCTGAAGCTGTAGCCCGTAACCCAGAAGCCGAAAGCAAAATCCGAACAATGATGATTGTTGGGTGTGCGATTGCTGAAACTTCAGCTATTTACTGTTTAATTATTGCCATTTTATTAGTATTCGTTGGTTAAAACCTAATTTATGAAAAAAACTAAAACTTGTCTAAAGATCTTAATTATTTTATATTTGACAATTTTAGTCATGTTTTTTTGTACTAGTTGTGATGCTCAACCATTAAACTCAAGTGATATTATTGATAGCTTACTACCAAATCTATGAGTTTTCTTAGCACATTTACTAGCCACAGTTTTATTACTAATCATTATCATTTGATTAGTATATAAACCAACCAACGAAGCACTTAAAGCACGAAGTGAATATATTCAGCAACAAATAACTGATGCTGAAAATGCTCGTAGTCATGCGTTACATGATTATGAAATTGCAAGTCAAACCAAAATTAAAGCTTTTAGTGAAGCACATGAAATTATTGAAAATGCCAAAAATCAAGCAATTGACAAAAAACGTGAAATTGAAAAACAAGCACACAAAATCAGTGAGCAAATTCAAAATGATGCTAAACTTGAAGCAAATAAAATTAAAAATGAAATGGAAAAAGAATTGCATCAAAAGATTGTCGATATTGCTTTTGCAGCAAGTAGTGCTTTATTAAAGAAAGAAATTAATACTGACAATAACAAACAATTTGTTGATGACTTTATCAAAACAATTGATAAAAAGAAAGAATAAAAAACATTGATATGGATCGTGATGATTTATTAATTAATACTTCCTATCCTTTAGTATTATTTGATTATGCAATTCAGCATAACCAAATTGATTTGTTTTATCAACAAGTTAAAAAAATCATTGCTGATTTAACACTTAATAATCAAGAATTAGCTAACTTTTTAAGTAATGTTAATCTTTCAAAGGATGAACGTAAACAAACACTAAATGAAATCTATAGCAATAAAATCGATACATACATCATTTACTTTCTGTATTCAATTATTGATTTTAACCGAAGTCATTGTATTCTAAAAATCTTAAATGAATTTATCAAACAAGTCCAAAAACATTTAAATATTGTAAGTCTAACTGTATTTAGTGCATTTCAATTAAATGAAAAACAAATGCAAAAATTGTGTGTTTGTTTACAAAATAAATATCAAAAAGAAATTGAATTAACGAATGTTGTTGATCCAACATTAATTGGAGGAATTAAAGTCGAAAGCGACTTTGATTCAGTTGATCTAACCATTGTTAATCAACTTGAACAAATGAAGCAAATTAGTTTAGATGTCCTAAGTGGAGTTAAAGGAAAGAAATATGAGTAAAAATAGCGATAATTTTTCAAGTATTATTAAAGCCAAAATTGCCAAATATGCTAATACCGCTACTGTTTCTGAAGAAGGAAAAGTAGTATCGGTAAGTGACGGAATTGTCATTGTTACTGGTTTAAGTAATGTCATGCTTAATGAAATGGTGCAATTTGCTAACGGTTCATATGGAATGGCTTTAAACTTAGAAACAGATTACGTTGGTGTTGTTATGTTGGGAAAATATGATGACATTAGTGAAGACAGCATTGTTAAAAGAACTAAGAAAGTAGTTTCTGTTGGGGTTGGAGATGAATTAATTGGGCGAATTGTCGATCCGCTTGGTAATCCCTTAGATGATAAAGGGCCAATTAAAGCAACTCAATTTAGTCCAATTGATCAAATTGCTCCAGGAGTGATGAAAAGAAAAAGTGTTAATGTTCCTATGGCTACAGGAATATTAGCAATAGACTCGATGTTTCCGATTGGTCGAGGTCAACGGGAATTAATTATTGGAGATCGACAAACAGGAAAAACATCCATTGCTATTGACACAATTATTAATCAAAAAGGTAAAAATGTTAAATGTGTTTATGTTGCAATTGGTCAAAAAAATTCTACAGTGGCAAACATCGCAATGACGCTTGCTAAATATGATGCGTTAGAATATACAACTATTGTTTCTTCAACAGCAAGTGATATTCCTGCCATTAAATATATTGCCCCTTTTAGTGGAATAACAATTGCTGAATACTGATGTCAACGTGGAGAAGATGTTTTAATCATCTTTGATGATTTAAGTAAACACGCTGTAAGTTACCGAACAATTTCACTACTATTGCGCCGACCTCCAGGACGAGAAGCCTATCCTGGTGATATCTTCTATTTACATTCACGATTACTGGAACGTGCATGCCGATTAAATGAAGAAAATGGTAATGGCAGTATTACAGCTTTACCGATTATTGAAACACAGGCAGGTGATATCTCAGCATATATTCCAACTAACGTTATTTCCATTACCGATGGTCAATTATTCATGAATAGTTCAATGTTCAATGAGGGACAACGACCAGCGGTGAGTGTCGGATTAAGTGTTAGCCGGGTAGGAAGTGCTGCGCAAATTAAAGCCATGAAACAAATGGCTAGTAGTTTAAAGCTTGAACTTGCTCAATATGAAGAATTAAGTGCTTTTAGTCAATTTGGTAGTGAATTAGATGAAGAAACCAAAAATATTCTTGAACATGGTAAAAGAATTATGGCAATGATTAAGCAACCACAAGAACATCCAATTGATCAAATTGATCAATCTGTTTTGTTATTTGCTATCAAATACCACTTTATTAAGTGAATTCCGCTTGCGTACATTGAACAATTCCGTAGTGAATTAATTTACTTTATTCATAAACATGTATGCTATAAAGTCCTTGTTAAAAACCAAGCATATGATGAAGTTTTAATTCATGAATTTAAAGAATCAATGAAAAGTTTTATCAAACAATTTATTGGTGGAATTAAAGATTATGATCCAACTAAGGTTGGCAAATTAAGTGAATTAGATCCACTTAAAATGGAAACAACAAAGGAAATTAAGATTGCAAAACCTGGTTACGCTGTAAATAAAAAAGTTAAAAAGTCTGAAAATAAATAAACTGCTATGAGTTCACTAAATGAAATTCGCAAACGTATTAATGCTGTTAATAATACTAGTAAAATTACCCAAGCAATGAAACTAGTTGCAACAGCTAAGGTTGCTCGCCAAAAAGCTGATTATCTAAAAATCAGCAATTATATTAGTGGTTTATATGATTTATTAATTCAATTAACTCGTTCAACAACATATAGTTCAATTTTTATTAGTAAACGCGATGCTAATAAAAACTTGCATATTGTAATTAGTAGCACACTAGGACTATGTGGATCATATAACATTAATGTTTGCAAGCATTTAATCAATAATCTTGGACCGAATGATGATATTATTGTCATTGGTAATAAAGCCAGTAGTTATCTGCAAAGTCGTGGCTTAAAAGAAAGAATTATTGCTAAATACCAATTTAACGATAAGTTTGCAAGCCACATTGAATTGCTTCCATTAACTAGCTATATCATTGATAATTTTATTAGCATTAAATATGATAAAGTTTTTCTTTCATATACAAAATATATGAATTCATTAAATTTTGTACCAACAACACTACAACTATTACCATTAGACTTTAAATTATTTAAACCAGATGAAAAAAATATTAACTATGAAATTAACGAATTAAATGATAATAAACAAATCATTGATTTTATTCCAAATCACCATGGCATTATTGAAAGTTTAATTCCCTTCTTCACTAGCAGTATGATTATTGCATCATTAACTGAATCGCATTTATGTGAATTTAGTTCACGAAGGAATGCAATGGATAGTGCAACTGAAAACGCTAAGGAATTAATCGAAAATTTAAAACTTGAATACAACCAAGTTCGTCAAGAAAAAATTACCCAAGAAATTAATGAAATTGTCGCTGGAAGTTAATAAAGGAGAAAATATTATGGATAAAAAAATGACAGCAATTAAAGAAGAAGATATTGGATACATTACTGAAGTCATTGGACCAGTAGTTAATGTTCGTTTTAATCCACGCCATTTACCAAAAATTTATGATGCGGTTTACGTCAAATTAGCTAATAAAACACGAATGATTCTTGAAGTTGAACAAATTGCAGGAGATGATGTTGTTAAATGTATATCGATGGGTTCAACTGATGGTTTAGTTCGTAACCAAAAAGTTTATCCAACCTATAGTCCAATTAAAGTTCCAGTTGGAGAAAATGTATTAGGACGAATGTTTAATGTCACTGGCGATTTAATTGATGAATTAGGTCCAATTAGTAAGGACACACCAACCTTGCCAATTCACCGTGATGCTCCAAAATTAGCTGATCAAAGTAATAAAACTGAAATTTTAGAAACAGGAATTAAAATTATTGACCTATTAATTCCATATATGAAAGGTGGAAAAATTGGTTTATTTGGTGGAGCAGGTGTAGGAAAAACCGTTTTAGTTCAAGAACTAATTCATAATATTGCTACAGGTCATAATGGTTTAAGTGTTTTTGCTGGTGTTGGGGAAAGAACACGTGAAGGTAATGACCTTTATTATGAAATGAAAGACGGTGGCGTTATTGATAAAACTGCACTAGTCTTTGGACAAATGAATGAACCTCCTGGGGCACGTATGCGTGTAGGATTAGTTGGATTAACAATGGCTGAATATTTTCGTGATGTTCGTCATCAAGATGTTTTACTATTTATTGACAATATTTATCGTTTTACACAAGCTGGAAGTGAAGTAAGTGCTTTATTAGGACGAATGCCAAGTGCAGCTGGATATCAACCAACACTTGACTATGAAATGGGACAATTACAAGAACGAATTACTTCTACAAAAGATGGTTCAATTACATCTGTGCAGGCAATTTATGTTCCTGCCGATGACTTAACTGACCCTGCACCAGCAACAACATTTACTCATCTAGATGCTAAAACAGTATTAGACCGAAAAATTGCCGCACTAGGGATTTATCCTGCAATTTCTCCACTGGAATCAAGTTCACGTTTATTAGATCCAAGTGTTGTTGGGATTGAACACTACCGTGTTGCTCGTAAAGTTCAAGAAGTCCTACAAAAATTTGAAGAATTGCAAGATATTATTGCCATTCTTGGTATGGATGAATTAAGTGAAGAAGATAAATTAACAGTAAGTCGAGCACGAAAAATTCGTAACTTCTTGTCACAACCATTCTTTGTTGCGGAAAAATTTAGTGGTTATAAAGGGGCCTACGTTAAAACTGAAGATACTGTTCGTTCATTTAAAGCAATTATTGATGGAAATTGTGATCATATTAATGAACAACATTTCCTATACGCAAGTGATATTGACGAAGTATATAAACGTGCTAATGCTAAAAAATAATTAATTAAATATGACTAAATTGTTTAAAATTCAAGTTAATACTCCAAGCGGAATTTACTTTGAAGACGATATTCTTTCAGCTGAAATTAATACTAAAACTGGAAGATTAGTTATCCTAGCCAATCATACTCCTGTAATTGGAAGTTTTAAACCTAGTCATTTTTACATTCGTGATCAAAAAAATAACCGTGTAGATACGATTATTAATTATGGTGTTTTTCGTTTTGATAATAACGTTTTATACCTGTTTACTGACTTCTTTACTTTTGCTAATAAAATTAATGAAGATGTTTTTGAAAAACGTCAGGAACAAATTAACTTAGTTTTAAAAGAACAAAAGTTGCACAATGAAAATTACACTTATGACAAAGTGGAAAAACAATTATTTGATAATTTAAATGAACTTAAAAAATTAAGTCGTAATAAATAAAGAACTATAAAGTGATCGTGATAATCAACTAGCTTTGTCAACAGGTGAATATACTGCAATGGCAAAGCTTATTTTATTTGTATCGATCTGATTATTTTTAATGAATAAACGATAAATTTTATGATGAATGTTTTTTAATAAATATTGTTCATTATTACTCTTAGCAAATAATTTAATTAACTGGTTTAATTCATTATTTACTTTAACTAGATTCTTATCGTTTTTGGTTGCCATTTTAGTGGCAGCAACTAGTTCCATGCTTAGCTGCATCATATCCATTGCTTTTAACTTTTTTACATTTTTAATCTGTCCTAAATGATTAAAACTATTAATAGTTTTAATTAAAGCAGGGATCATGATTTTTTTATTGTTCGCAACCTTTTCATTATGATGACTTAAGTTCACTTTTAAAACATCTTTAATATGTTTATTTTTAAAATAAAATCACTTCACCATTAATGTATATGCTCCAATTAAAAATGTAGCAATATCAATTGCTAATTGGAATCATAACAATACATATGTTAAACTATCGCCTTCTTTAACAGTTTTAAAAAAATAAATATTAAAAGTTGTTTGATAAACTATCCATAATAAACTGCAAAATGAATAAATTACATACAAGTAAATTGATGAGTTATCAGAATATTTATTACGATGAACACTAATAATTTGTGGAATTAAAATAACAATAGCAGTTGTTCCTGCAATAAATAGTAATACTTGTGTAAACCAAAATAAGACTTGCATATTAATTACTTTCCATCAAATACATAATAGAAGAATTGATTATCTTCTTTAATTTTTCTGAAATTAAGTTTAAGAATCATTTTTTGGCTTGCTAAATTTTCTTTATATGCTTTACAGTAAACTTTTTCATTTCCAAGCTCATACAGTGCATATTCAGCAATTGTTTTACATGCTTCATATGCATAACCTTGATGCTGTGAAGTTTTAAATAATCTAACTCCAAGTTCACATGTATTATCATAGCCAAAGTTATGTAAAACAACCTCACCATGAAAATATTCATTTTCATAAATTCCTCAAGTAACTTCACTTTCATTATTAAACCATTGCTTACGCTTAGTAATAAAATAATTTAAATCAGGTTGTGTATCTTTATTATTTTCCAAATAAAAATCTTCACGGTAATCATAGCCATAAAGTTTATTTAACTCAAGATCACTACATAATTCAAAATATTTATCTTCATTACTATTAATATCTTTTAAAACCAATCGTTCTGTTTTAACTGTTGGAACAATTTTATTTAGTTTATGAATTGTTGTATGTGGGAAAGCATTATAACTTTTATAAAGAGCTAAAGGATAAAGTTGAAGTTTAGCTTTTCTTAATCCTGGAATTCCATCGTCACTTAATCGACTTAAATACTTAATGTCGTCTGTAACAAACGTTTTAGCAAAAATATTAGCAACAAATTCATTAGCACCCTTAAAGTTATGATCAACTTTTTCCACATGACAAAATAAATTATTCCCAATAATTTCTCCCAATGAAACACCAATAATTTTTCCATTAATTCGCACAATAATTCCTAATCAATGGAATTGATTGAATAAATCAATGAATAATGGTTCATTATTTGCTTCATTAACACCATATTTGCCAATTTCTTTATTTTTATTAATATTTCATCAATTGATAATAAATTCTTTTACTTCAGACAAATTACTTTCATTGATAATGCTTACTTCATAATTAGGATTATCTTTGATGAAACGTTTAATTCCATTACGCATTTTAGCCAAATTTGGTCCAGATGCAGCTGCAAATAATTTAGCATCATAAATATATTCATCATATTTTCGATTATGCAAAATATCTCAACTACACCCGCAATTATCAATAATGTCAGGAATTAAATCAACACTTAAATCAGCAAAAACAAGTTGTTTTTCATTTTTTTGTGCATATAAAGCTGATTCTTTGATTAATTCAATTTCTTTGGTGCGGTCGTTTTTTAAACTAATTGGATGAAGAAAATAGATTTTATTTTTATAAAAATTATTAGCTAAAACCAAACAATCATCTTCAATGCAATACATAACATTCATATCATTAAAATACATCCCTCATATACCACACGAATAATGTTCATATGGTTCATTTTTCTTTTCAAAATAGGGAAGAAATTTTTTTAAATCTTCAATTGTTGCTTTATTTAATTTCATAATTCGTGAACGACAACGTTCGTATATATCATTAATTAATATATTTATATAATTCTATTAATTATTTAGTGACACTGGCTCAATAACATATGACTGACTATAAAAACACCTTAATAATCAATAAAACTGATTTTGAAATGAAGGCAAATTTAAAAGACAAAGAGCCTTTATTTCAAAAATTTTGAGATGAAAATAAAATTTATCAAAAAATTTTAAAACAAAATAAAAATAACCAACAATGAGTATTACATGATGGACCACCATATGCTAACGGTAATATTCATGTTGGTCACTCATTAAACAAGATTATTAAAGACATTATCGTACGTTATCATTTAATTAATGGCCATTATTCACCATTAATTTGTGGTTGAGATACTCACGGTTTACCAATTGAACACGCCTTATTAAAGAAAAATGGCAAAGAAGAACAAAACTTATCAATTTCTGAACGAAGAACCAATTGTGAAACTTTTGCTTTTGACAATGTTAATAATCAATTAAAACAATTTAAACGCCTAGGAATTGTAAGTGACTTTAAAGATATTTATGTTACTTTAAACAAAGAGTTTGAATATGACCAATTAAAATTGTTTCTAGCTATGGTAAAACAAAAAATGATTTATCAAGATTTTAAACCAATTTTTTGGTCTTGTTCAAGTCATTCGGCTTTAGCAGAAGCTGAAATTGAATATGCTGATACTGAAGCTCACTCCATTTATGTTGCTTTTAAAATTAATGAAGGTAACAATATTGTTCACTCTAATGACTACATTTTAATTTGAACAACAACACCTTGAACTATTCCAAGTAACGTTGCTGTAGCTGTTCATCCAGATTTTAGTTATTTGCGTATTAAAGTAAATGAACGTGTTTATGTTATTGCTAAGAATCGTCTTGATAGTTTAGCTAAGGAACTAAATTGGACAAATTATGAAATTTTAAGCGAATTTAAAGGAAGTGAAATTGAAAAAAACACTTATGTTCATCCTTTATACACTAATAAAATTAATCCTATTATTTTAGCTGACTACGTAACAATAGATAACGGTACAGGTTTAGTTCATAATGCAAGTGGTTTTGGTCCCGAAGACTATTGCGCATGTAAAAAATATGATATCGATGTTTTTTGCCCAATTAATGAAAATGGTGTATTTACTAACGAAATAAATGATCCTGATCTAGTTGGTGTTTTCTATGAAAAAGCTAACCCAATTGTTATTGATAAATTAATTAAAAATAATGCTCTAGTTCACCAAAGTAAATTTATTCACTCTATAGCAATTGATTGAAGAACAAAACAACCGGTAATTTATCGAGCAACAAAGCAATGGTTTGTTAACATTGAAGTTATTCATGATGAAATCATAAAAGCAATCCAAGGAATTAACTTTCCAAACAGTAAGAATAAACAACAACTAATGAATATGATTTCAAATCGTAAGGAATGATGTATTAGTCGTCAACGTGTTTGGGGAGTACCAATTCCAATAATTTATCGTAATGATGAACCGATCTTCGATGAAAAATTAATTAATCATTGCATTGAACTAATTCATGAATATGGTACAAATGCTTGATTTAGTAAATCTGTTGACTTCTTTCTAACTGATGAATATAAAAAACAAAATTATAACTATCGTAAAGAATTAGACATCATGGATGTTTGGTTCGATTCAGGAAGTAGTTATAACGTCTTAAAACACTACAACTTAGGTCATACAGCTGATTTATATTTTGAAGGGAATGACCAATATCGAGGTTGATTTAATTCATCATTAATTTGCTCAATTGCACAAAATAAAGTTGCACCATATAAACGTTTACTTTCACATGGATTTACACTTGATGATCAAGGACGTAAAATGTCTAAATCACTTGGAAACACAATTGATCCATTAAAAGTATGTGATGAATTTGGTGCTGATATTTTAAGATTATGGGCAGCAAACAGTGACTATAGTGAAGATGTACGAATTAGTAAAAATATCTTAACACAAACTGCTGAAATTTACCGACGAATTCGTAATACTATTTTTAAATTTATTTTATCTAACATTAGTGACTTTGATTATGAAACTGATGCGTCAATGGAATTCACAAATGCTGATTGATATGTATTAAAACAATTACAAAAAAATATTAATGAAGTTATTGAAGCATATGAAGAATATAATTTCATGAATGTTGTTAAAACACTTAATTTAGCAACAATCAAATTATCGAGCTGATATTTTGATTTAATTAAAGATAGTTTATATTGTGATGAAGTTAATAATAAACGTCGAAGAACAATTCAAACAGTCTTATACTGAATTTTAAGAATGTTTATGAGTGTATTAGCTCCAATCATTCCTCACACTCTCGAAGAAGTTTATAAGTTTTCTAACTTTAAGAATAAAAAAGAATCATTCTTTCTTGAATCAATAGTTAAACAACTACCATTTCCATTGCAACCAATTGATGAAGAATACTGAAATGCTTTCTTTAATTTAAAAGATGAAGTTTATACAAAGCTTGAAACTTTGAAAAAATCTGGTGCAATTAAAAAAAATAATGAAACGAAAGTTGTTATTACTTTTAAAAATAAATACCATTTTACTGCAAGTGAATTAAAACAATATCTAAATGTAGCTGTTGTTGAATTAATTGAAAAAAATATTGAGACAATTGAAGTTGAAGTAACTAATGCTAATTTAGTTCGTTGTGAACGATGCTGAAATTATTTTGAAGCAAGTGAAATTACTGATCACATTTGTAGTCGTTGCCGCCGCGTCGTTAATAAGAAATAAATATGTTAAATTATTACCGATATTTAATGAATGTATTATTAAGACGCTGATCATTATGAATCATCGTCATAATTTACTTTTTATTATTGGTAGGTTTTTTAATAGTCATGCCACTATTAACAAACGTTTATTTTTTATTAATTTATGCTAATAACTTAAAAATAGTTCAACAATTTATTATTTATGTTGTGGCAATTTTTAGTGGGCTATTAGCTGTATATATTTTTCGTGAAAATAAAGAAAATAGCTCGGAATTATTAATTTTTGCTAAAGGAATAAGCCGATATAAAATTGTTTTAGGTAAATTTTTAGCTTTCATTACTTGCACATTGTTTTTTGCAGCTATAAGTGCGTGTAGTGGATTGTTATGCTTTAATGTTCCTAAAGCAAATCATATGGCTGTTGTTTATCTTACACTTGGGTTATTAGCAGGAAACATCACATGCATGTTGTTTTTTGGAGCTATTGCTATATGTTTATCATTATGACTTAATAAAGTAGTTGTTGTTATTAGTAATGTTTTACTAATTATTCTTAGTGTGATTTATACAGTATCTTACACTGCAGCTAGTATTGATCCGGTAAGCAAAATGACTAACGATAGGAAAGTTGTTAATAATTTTAATTACATTAATCAAAATAATTTACAAACACAAAGTGCATTTATTGCATCCGCTGATACTCAATCTACAGATTTATTGGATTTAATGAGTTTTGAAGAACAAAAAAAATTGTATGCAAGTTATGTTGATTCTAATTCATATTCAGCTCTATATCAAATGAGTCTGCTTAATTGATGAATTAATACATATTTAGTAGGTCCATTAAAAAATATCGGCAATTATAGATACTCGTTTGCTGCTGATGCTCAACTTTCATTTAAGATTACTGAACCACTAGTAAAAACAACAATAGCAAATATTAATTTAACTGATGATGATTATTCATGAATGCAAATTATTAAGAATAAACAATTCCCAGCTTTTGTTATTCATCCCCATTTTAAAAGAGCTGATGTTCAAACATTTGTTAAATGAAATGATGATCCAACTCAAAAACCAAAGGAACTAATAAAGGAAATTAACGAGATCCTAATTAACACAACTGTTGAAAGTTTAAGTCCATATTCTTATAAAACATATTTCCCATATCAAGGATCAACACAAAATTTCTACACACCAAATAACCCAAGTAATAATTATGATGGATATATTTTAGGTGGAGTTTACAATGGAAGAAATGCATATCGTAATTTACAATTCTTCGATAACAATTTCACTTTTAGTGACTTAGAATTAGATATTTTTAACAATCTGCTTTACTATGCATTAATTGATGAAGATAATGAACATCAAATTTGAAAAAATGGTAGTAATTTAATCAATAAAGACTATTCATATTCATTAAGTAGTACAGGAGCTCATAAATATAACATTATCCGTAATCTGGCCATTAAGCTTCATGATTATCATAATGAATTAAAGATTAATACACCATTCCAATATAGTATTGAACGTTTAAAATTTATTTATTACACTTACATGAAAGGAACTGGAATTCTTGGCTTTAATGATTATCAATTTAAAACCGAAGCATTAAAACCAAATAATGGTGATATAACAGTATTCCCATGAAGTCAATACTTTAAGTTTGCTTATCTACCAATGTATAACAGTTTTAACATTCGTAACATTGAAAACTATCGTCAAGAATGACTTCCTGATTTTAAGGTTGGCCCACGTAATTTATTTCAACATGGTAACCCATTATTTTTAAGTAAAATCACTAATAACAATAGTGATAATAAGCCGAATGTTCTTGACCAATTAATTACTCAAAATGGACAATCAGAGATTAATAATCACACAATTGATAAAGCCCTACCTGTTTATGATGGTAATAATCAACCAGATAGTGATATATTAAAAAAAGCTTTTGGTTTATTTGATATTACTGATGAACACGAATCATTAAGTCAAATTGATGGAAAATACGGTTATTTCTCTCCAGCTGCACTAAAATACAGTAGTTTAGTTGAGCAATTATTTGAAACTGATGGAGCAGATAACTACTACGATCCAAGTTGGGAAAACGCTTTAGATGATGAACATTGAAACTTATCATGTATTACAAAATTTAGTAATTGTGAAACTAATTTAGCGATCATGATGAATGGAATGTTTCTATATGAATGTCAACCAATTATGACTCCAACTGAAAACATTATCTTTTTATTATTAGCTTCAACATGTTTAATTGGTTTGAGTTTTTATAAATACATGCGTTATGATTTTGATTAGAAAAAATAGATTATGCAGCTAAATAATGAACAAATCTTATTAAAATTTCTTGAAGATGAAAAATTCTTTAATGAACACATCAATGAATTAGTTTCAATTCATACTATTAATATGAATTATTTTCATCAAATTGATGAATTAAAAAAACGTCGTAAAGAAAAAAATGTTAGATTATTTAATTACTATAAACAATTATTTATTGCATACCAAGAAAAAAATAAATTAATTAAACAACAAAAACAAACACTAAAAACATTAAAAGAAATTATTGATTTACATGGTAATAATTCAGATTGAATTAAACGTTTAAAAATTATTCGAGAACAAATTCTTGATGTTGGCTCAAAAAATAAGAAATTTTTAACCTATGATTTGTGCGTTTATGAACAATCAAAGATTAAACCTGTTCTTTTTGTGCGTAATTTAACTAAATATTATCGTCATAAAAAAATTTCAACAATTGATAATTTAACTTTTAATGTTTATCCTGGAGAATTTCATGCTTTTATTGGCGCTAATGGTGCAGGAAAAACTACAACTATTAAATCATTAATTACTTCTTACTATAACTGAAGTGGAACGGTATTAATCAATGGATACAAGAATACTGATGAAAAAGCCAAAGCTAAAATTGGTTATATTCCTGAAAAAGCTGTTTTCCCGGAAAATTTAAGTACATATGAATACTTAAAATGGATGGTTTTACTCTCAGGAGTTGATAAAGCTAAAGCTAAACAACATATTGAAGAACAATTAAAAAGCTTTGGTATGTGAAATATGCGTAAGCGTTCACCAAATACTTTTAGTAGCGGACAAAAAAAGAAAATTCTATTAATTCAAACATTAATTCATGACCCAGATATCATTATTATGGATGAACCAGTTGCCAACCTTGACCCAAAAGCACGAATTGATTTCTTTGATCAATTAATTAAATTAAAAGCTATGAAAAAATCTATCTTCATTAGTAGTCACGTATTAGCCGAATTAGACGTTTATGCTGATAGTTTAACTATTCTTGATGGTGGTAAAATTGTTTATTCTGGAAAAAAAGATACCCTATTAAAGAAATATGACAAAAAAGAGTATGCTCTAACTCTTGAAATTAAGCATCATAAAACATTAATTAAATATTTAGATGAAAACAAAATTGAATATTCAATTAATGAAGAACACAATGAAACTTTTATTATTAAGAATATTAATGAAAAACAATTAGAAGACTTACAAATGTTTCTAATCAGCCATAAATTATTCTTTCAATCATTTAACAAGATTAATGTCAGTCTTGAAGATATCTATCGTAAATTAATTGTTTATGGAAGTCGCGATACAATGCAAGAAAATATTGCTAATAATAAAACTGAAGGTGAAACTAGAGTAAAACACGCTGGTAAAATTTATTAACATGATTAACAAAATTCTTCAATATAAATTAGAACATATTCCACATGAACCTGGTTGCTATTTATGAAGAGATAAATACGACCAAGTTATTTATGTAGGTAAAGCTACTGATTTATACAAAAGAACACATCAATATTTTTTAAAGAATCGTGATCTTAAAACATCTAAACTAGTTGAACAAATTTTTGATCTTGACTATGTTGTTGTTAATAATGAAAATGAATCGCTAATTCTTGAAAATAACTTAATCAAAAAATACCAACCAAAATATAACATCTTATTAAAAAACGGTAATAATTATCCGTATATTGGCATCACTAAAGAATTGCATCCGCGTCTTATTTATACTCATGATACCACACACAAATGTTTGCGTTACTACGGTCCGTTTGCTGCAGGTAAAAGTGCAGGATATAATCTATTTAAACTACTTGAACAAATTTTTAAACTACGCAAATGTTATAAACTAAAAAAAGACAAATGTCTTTACTATGATATTGGTCAATGTCTTGGACCATGTATTAATGAAATTCATGGAGAATCATATAAAGAAATTATTAAACAAATTGATGAATTCTTTAGTGGGAAATATCAAAAGCTAATTACATCCTTACGACAAAAGGAGTTAGATGCTGCTAAAATCCACCAATTTGAAGATGCATTAAGATACAAAGAATTAATCGAAGCAATTAATACAGTAAGTGAACAACAAAACATTAACTTATTAAATAAACATGATATTGATGTAATTGGTTATTATGTTGAGGATAACTACATTACGATTGTAATTTTTACTTTTAATAAAGGAAAATTAATAACTAAAAAGCAACAAATTAATGAAATAAATAACAATGATGTTAACGAAGTGTTAGCAAGTTATCTAAATCAGTTTTATTTTGATAACCAGATTAAACCAAAAAAGTGTTATGTTGGCGTTAATTCACAACAACTAAAAACATTAAGTGAGTTATTAAAAATTAATTTTATTAATCCGCATCAAGGACAATTTAAGGAAATTATGCTGAAAGCCTATAGTAATGCCAAAGACTTTTACCATTCAAATTATCATCAACATTTAAAATTAGTTCAAACTAAGATTGATGGATTTAATCAATTAAAATCATTACTAAATATTGATAATTTAAGTTTAATTCACATGTTTGACACTGCTTTTTTATTTAATGAACACAAAGTTGGTGGTATGATTAGTATTGAATATGGTGAATTTAATAAAAATTTATACCGGCGATTCAATATTAAAAGTAAAGGTAACAATGATTTAGATTACACTCATGAGGTCATTTTGCGCCAATATAAACATATTCTTGATCATAATGAAGAATTACCCAACTTGATTATTGCAGATGGTGGAATTAATCAAGTTAACGCTATTAAAGCTGCTTTAAAAGAATTGAAATTAGTACAAATTATTCCTACAATTGGATTAATTAAAAACAATAAACATCAAACAGAAAGAATTTTATTAGATGATGGAAGAGATATTCCTTTAGTAAAAAATTCTCCTCTTTATTTCTTTTTAGCTAAAGCACAAGATGAAGTACACCGCTTTGCCATTAGTTTTCACCGTAATAAATACCAAAAGTCATTATTTCATAGTCGTTTAGATGAAATCAATGGTGTGGGCAAATCATCAATTAATTTACTTTTAAATCATTATGAAAATTTAAATAAAATCAAAAATGCCTCTGTTGATGAATTAAGCCAATTAGTAGGTATTAAAATTGCCACAATAATTAAAAAGGAATTAAAATAAATGAAACGTATTTTACTCATGTCAGATACTCACGGAATTAATGAGGCTAAAATTGAAGAGATTTTAAAAATCAATGACTATGATTTAGCTGTTCATTGTGGTGATTACTGTACTGAAATTGAATGAATGAAAAAACATTTTGATTACTTTGTTAATGGGAATAATGATTACTACGGTTCAAAGGAGTTAAATGAAATCCATTTTAAATTTAATGGATTAAATTTTATTGTAAATCATGGACACATGTTTTATGATTTTTCCTATGAGACATGACTTAATAATTTACATGAGCACTTAATTCGTTTTAACGGCGATATTTTACTCTTTGGTCATAGTCATATTTATACTGAAAAGAAATTCAATGATGATAAATGTGTCTTCAATCCTGGTTCTCTTTTTTTACCTCGTGATGGGTTTAAGAGTTACATGATTATTAAAATTGATAATAAGAAAAAAATTAGTTGTCTACGTAAAATAATTCGTTAATATTAATCTATTACAATTAATATATATTTTATGGAAATTGATACAAATCATTTTCAAACTAAAACAATAAATGAGACAGCTAATTATTTAAAAACTGATCTTAATAATGGTTTAGATGATAATCAAGTTAAAATAAATCAAAAAAAATATGGTTTAAATAAATTAAAAACTAAACCACCAGTTAGTGCTTTTAAACGTTTTATTAATCAATTTAAAGACCTTTTGGTTATTATTCTTTTAATAGCTGCTGTTATTGCTTTTATTCCAATTATTATTAATAAAGGTCATGTCGATCCTGCTGAATGAAGCGAACCGTTTATTATTCTTTTAGTTGTTTTTATTAATGCTACAATTGGCTATGTCCAAGAATCTAAAGCTCAAAAAGCGTTAGACGCATTAAAGAAGCTAACAACAAGCGAAACAAGGGTTATTCGCAATGGGCAAATTGTTTCTATTCCTAGTTATGAATTAACGCTTGGCGATTTAATCTTTTTTGAAGCTGGAGATAATATTTATGCTGATGCTCGACTAGCCGATGCCAATCGTTTACAAACAATCGAAGCTAGTTTAACTGGCGAGAGCGTAAGTGTTAATAAAAGCCATGAATCAATTTGAAAAGCAAACACCCCAATAGGCGATCAAACTAATATGGTTTTTAGTGGTACTTATGTTGTTAATGGAACAGGTAAGGCGATTATTACTGCTATTAGTAATCAAACTCAAATTGGTTTAATTAGTCAAATGATTGACCAAGTTGAAATTGAAAAAACACCACTACAAAAGCAACTTAATAGATTTGGTAAATGATTATCAATCTTTTGCTTAATTATTTGTCTAATTGTTTTAGCAATCCAATTTGTCAATTTATTCATTAATAACAAAATTACTTGAAACACATCAATTCAAGCTATCATGTTGGCTGTTAGTCTTGCTGTTGCCGCTATTCCTGAAGGTCTACCCATTGTTGTTACAATTAATATGTCAATTAGTGTTACACGAATGGCTCACGAACAAGCATTAGTTAAAAATTTAGCTGTTGTAGAAACACTGGGTGAAAGTAGTGTAATTTGTACTGATAAAACAGGAACATTAACTGAAAATAAAATGTTTTTAACTGAAATTTATGATTGTCAGTCAAATCAAGTAATTCAATTAAAAACATTAAAAAATGATTTAAATCATATTCTTCAATATGGTGCAATGTGTTCAAATGCATCAATCTTTATTAATAATGGTATCGAAGAAACAAACGGAGATCCAATTGAAATTGCCATTATTCGTGAATATGAACGGATTTATCAAGTCGATCAAAATGATTTATTAGATCAATGTCCACGAATTGAAGAATTACCATTTGATTCTAAACGAAAACTAATGAGCGTTATCCATCACACTGATAAAAAACAATTAGTTATTACTAAAGGTGCAATTGATGCATTAGTAAATTTATGTCAACTAAATGACAAGCAAAAACAAGAAGTTATTAGTAAAAATAATCAATATTCAATGAATGGTCACCGTGTTTTAGGAATTGCTTATAAATATTTAGATGAAAATAACCAAAATTTTAATGTGAACCTCATTGAGAATGAATTAACTTTTCTTGGTTTAATGATTTTTATTGACCCGCCACGAGTAGAAGCTAAAACATCAATTAGTAATGCCATTAAAGCTGGAATTAACGTGGTGATGATTACTGGTGATCACATTTTAACTGCTATTGCTATCGCTAAAGAAATTGGTATATATACTGACAATGATTTAGCAATTGACGGCGTTCAATTAGCTAATATAAGTGAAGACGAATTACAAGAGCAAATTACCAAGATTAAAGTTTTTGCTCGAGTTAATCCAAAAGATAAATTACGAATTATTAAAGCTTGAAAAAAGCAAAACCATGTTGTTGCCATGATTGGAGATGGCATCAATGATGCTCCAGCACTTAAAGGAACTGATATCGGTTGTGCTATGGGTAATAGCACTGACGTAGCAAAAGATGCAAGTGATATTATTTTGCAGAATAATAACTTTAATACTGTTTTGAGTGCAATTTATGAAGGCCGCCACACTTTTAATAATATCCTAAGAATTATTCGTTTCTTAGTGGCAACAAACTTAAGTGAAATTATTATTTTATTAACTTTAATTGTTTCTGGATTTATATTAAAAATTAATGTTGATCCACTAAGTCCGTTACAAATTTTATGAATTAATATGATTGGTGATTCTTTCCCTGCCATTGCATTAAGCATGGAACAGTTTGATCCAAAACTTAAATTCAATAAACCAATTAATGTTTTTGATGGTGTTTTTAGTAAATCGTTGTGAACTAAAATTATTCTTGATAGCTTATTTTTATCATGTGTTACTTTAATTAGTTACTTTGTTGGTTATGGAATTAGTCGTGACGGAGCAACAGCTAGCACATGTTGTTTTTTAACACTTGGAATCAGTCAACTAACACAAACATTTAATTTGAAATCAAATCAATCATTATTTAAAACAAATATCTTTGATAATATGTGATTAGTTTATGCTAATCTATTAGCACTAATTTTAATCTTGTTTGTTAGTTTAACTCCAAGTATCAATACACTATTTAACATGATTAACATGTTTGACTATAACCATTGATATTTATATTTAATTAGTTTATCTTTAGCAATTTTAATTCCCTTAATTTATGGTGAATTAAGTAAAAATAATTTATTTAAAAATTATTAAATTGACTAGTGGTGTTTTTCTACTGTTCTTGGTTTTTGTAAAATAAAATATAGTTATGAAATTAAAAAAATCACAAAATTTTTTACAGGAATTGCATTAATTTCTGCAATTCCTGGTGGTGTAATCTTATCTAGTCCACACACAAATAAACCAGTTTAGTCGTTGGAAACAAAACGACATTTAATGATGAAACTGAAGCAGAATTTTCATCAACATAAGTTACCATTAACAATGTCGCCGGTCTTGAAGTTCAATGTACTAATAAACAATTATTAACGGCAAATGATACTATTTCGATTCCGGGAAAATTAACGAAACTCCTGTTATTAGTATAGCTAATCATTGCTTTGAAAATTCTCAATTTGGAAGAATTATATTTAAGACATTAGATCTTTTTTTATTGGTGATTATGCTTTTAAGAATTGTAACAATTGAAATGGTGCTTTACTTTTTATTGATGGTTTTGCTTGCCACAAAATTGGAATTGAAGCATTTAGTGGTTTAGCTTCAGAAATTTTTTATGATATTATGAGACTTTTTTAACTGACTCATTAGTTGAAATCAAAGATGACGCATTTAGCAATAATCCAACATGAACTGTTTTTTCTACAAAAATGTCATATCAAGGATTAGATAAATTAATTGTTGACAACGGTGTTTTCAACAATACTCCGATCGAATCGTTTAAAACTATTCATGGTTTAGTTTCAAAAACAGATACTGATAAACAAAAGAATTATTATGAACAACAATATGTTGCTCTATTTAATAAAAAGTTTGCTGTTAATACTAGATTAGAATAACGAAATTTTACTGATAGTAATATTTCTGATCCGTTTGTTCCTAAGAATAACTCGTTACCAATAATTCTTGGAAGTTTATTTGGTTTAATAATTTTAATCATTAAAATTTTTTATACATCCTTCATTAATAAACATAATATTTATGAATTATTTATGGTATGTATTATTCACTAGCCAATTAGTTAAACAAATAATTAAAACTTACTTCTAATCTATGTTTATCATTTTTGTTTGTTTAATTGTTTATTTAGTAGTTATATCGAATATTGATCCTACAAAAATAAAAATATGGTTAAAAATAATTAAAAAAATAAAAACTGTGTTATTCTTTTTTGCTTATTGAAAAAATTAATTTTTTTACCTATTCAATGAATATAAGAGGTAAAAATTTATATGTATTCATATTTTTATGGGCAAGTTGTTGCCGTGAATAAACGCTCAATAACTTTTGAAAGTTATGGTAAAGGATATTTAATTAATGTTGCTAATCCAAATGAATTTACTGTTGGTAATAAAATGAAGATTTACATTTATGACCAATATACAACTAACAATAAAAATGCATTTTTAAAAGATTATTATGGTTTTATTACTTATGGTCATAAGGAATTATTCTTATCCTTAATGCGTTGTAATGGTATAGGACCTAAAACAGCTTTAAATATTTGCAAAAATGATTTAAATTTAATTAAGGAATTAATAGCTAACAAAAACCAAGAACAATTATCTCAATGTCAAGCAATTAATCTTAAAATGGCTGCTAATATTATTGAAACATTATCCGAACACTACAAAAACATCAACACTAATCCGGGGGCGAATAACGCAATTATCGAACTAATTAGTGCTTTAAAGAATTTAGGCTATAGTAAGGAAGATATTCAATATGCTATTGATCAAATTAAAGCGAATTTGAATACTGAATTAGAAATTAGTAGTTTAATTAGTGAAGCAATTAAATTAATTATTAATCGAAATACAATTAGTAATCAAATAATTCATGATTCTCATTAATTCATTAAATGAATTTGTTGGTAAAGATGATTTAAAACAAAATCTGCAGATTTATTTGAATTCATCTAAACAATCAAATGAACCACTTGAACATTGTTTATTTTATGGATTGCCAGGAACTGGAAAAACTACTTTAGCTAAAATAATTGCACATGAATTAGAAACTAAAATTAGAATCGTGCAAGGTTCTTCTCTTCAAAAACCAATTGATGTTATCAATTTACTTTTATCAATTAATGAAAAAGACATTGTTTTTATTGATGAAATTCATGCCGTTAATAAAATTTGTTTTGAATTGTTTTATTCAGCAATGGAAGAACATAAATTGGATATTAACATTGGAAAAGATTTTAATACAAAAATTACTCGTATTGATTTGCCAAAATTTACTTTAATCGCTGCAACAACTTCACTTGGAAAAATCCCACAACCTCTGGAAGATCGATTTGGTATTATTTTTAACTTAAATGAGTATTCAGATGAAGAAATTAAATCCATCACACATTTATATGCCGATAAATTTAATTTAGATTTATCAAATGTTGATATCGAATCTATTGCTAAAGCATCTAAAGGTATTCCACGCATTTGCGTTAGAATTATCAAACGATTAAATGATTTTATTAAAACTAAAACTAATTTAAGCGTTAATGAAATTCTTAAACGATTAGGTTATATTTATAACGAATATGATATATTTGATAAAAAGTATCTTTTATCGCTAAAAAACCAACATCAACCAATTGGATTAAAAACAATCAGTCAAATGATTAATATTGATCCATTAACAATTGAATTAAAAATTGAACCTTATTTATTAACACAAAAATTAATTATTAAGACATGCCAAGGAAGAATTATTACAATAAAGGGGTTGCAGATACTTAAATGTTTAGAAAATAGTTAATTATTTTAGTTTGCGGTTAGCTATATCAACTAAATCCAAATTTAATTGTTCATTAATTTTATTCTTTAATTTAATCAATTCATCATTGCTATTTTCATTTTTAACTTCGACTTCAATTATTGTTTTTTCTCGTGACGTTAGCTTGCTTAGACCAACACCAACAAGGCGAATAGTTTGATCAACAAAGTGTTTTAAATATAAATCAATAAAAATATTAACAACGTCTTTATATAGATAATAATAATTATCTAGTGTAATATTTTTCATTGTTGTTTTAAAATTGGGATATTTGATATAAACACTAAATGTCTTAGCCTTTAATTCATAATAATTTAATCGGCTGATTAAATCATAACTCAAGTGCTTAATCATGCCAACAATTTCATCATAATTATTTGTATCATTTAAAAACGTTGCACTGCTGCTGATTGATTTAGGAACGTTTAATGAATAATCTAATTGGTCACTGCCAAATCCATTTGCATGATAATAATGATTAATTCAATTTTTATTTAGTACTTTTTTAAGAATTTCTTTATTTTCTTCAATTGCTAAATCGCCAATTGTTTCAATTCCGAATTGACGTAAAATTTTTGCAGAACTTTGGCCAATTAAAAACATATTCTCAATTGGTTGTTTTCACAAATACTTTTTTAATTGTTCACTATTAAAAATAGCAGTAATACCTAATGGTTTCTTAATATCACTAGCCATTTTAGCTAAAAATTTATTGTAAGATACACCGATTGAAACCGGTAAATTTAGTTCTTGATAAATCCCTTGCTGAATTCGTTTTGCAATTTCAAATGCGTGCTCTTCATTTTTACATAAATAAGTAATATCAACAAAACACTCATCTATTGACATTTCCTCAATATGATTAGAAAATTTTTCACGAATATAATTAATAAATTTTTGTGAATACTCATTGTAAGCATCAAAATTTGGATTCAAAACCACTAAGCCTCGACACAATTTTTGTGCCATGTATATTGGCATAGCCGATTTTATACCATGATTGCGTGCCAAATAGTTTGCACTAGCAACAACTGAACGTTTAGTTCTTCCACCAACAACAATTGGACGATTCTTTAATTTTGGATTAATAATTTCTTCAACAGATGCAAAAAAAGCATTACAATCAACATGTAAAATATACTTCATTATTTTTTCTCACAATAAATTAAAAATTCTGTGTTGCCACTGTTTCCTTTGATTGGTGAAGGAATAATACCATTTATTTTAAAATTATGTTTAATTACTGATTGTTTAATTTTGCCAACTGCTTTATTTCATAATTTTGGTTCTCTAATAACACCATTAAATCGACTAACAACGTCTTTGCCTAATTCAAATTGTGGTTTAATCAAAAAAATCATTTTTAATGGGTAATTGAATAATTGATTGATTTTTTCAATTAAGGTTGTTAAAGAAATAAACGATAAATCAGCAACTATATAGTCAATTTTTTCTTCAAACATCGATAAAACTAAAGTTTTAAAATTCGTTTGTTCATAAACAACTATTTTTTTGTTTTCTTTTAACTTTTTATCAATTTGATTAGTTCCAACGTCAACTGCATAAACTTTTAGAGCGTTCATGTTTAAACAAACTTGAGTAAAACCACCAGTTGATGCGCCAATATCTAACACAACTTGATCAGTTAAATTAATTTTTCATGTGGTTAATGCGTGTAATAATTTATAAGCGCCGCGACTTACATATTGTCCAACATCATTAACAATAACTACGTCATTTTCATTAATTTCATAATGTTTATTATTAACAATGATATTATTAACTAAAACGCAGCCATTTGTAATTAAATGCTGTGCTTTATTACGACTATTAACTAACTTGTTATCAACAATAAATTTATCTAAACGCATTTAAATATAATCATATAGTAAATAAATATCAAAAAGCAATTAATTGGTTATTTACCTATTTATTTAATAGGTATGCAATTAAACTCAAATAAAGGAATGTTCATTGAAGAATTAATTAATCGAACAATTAGTTACTTATCCAAAATTAATTTAGCCTACATCGAAAAACGCAATGTTCCTTTTAAATTATGTAAAAAGATTAATGAAACAACTTTTGTTGGCAAATTAATCCACAAAAGTAGTGTAGATTATACGGGCGTTTATAAAAACTTTCATTTAGAATTTGAAAGCAAACAAACTAATGAAGACTATTTTGATTTGCATTTATTAAAAACACACCAGTGAAATTTTCTTAATAAAATGAAACAATTTAGTCAAACATTAAATTTCTTAATTATTTATTTTTATAAAAAAGATGAATGTTACTTAGTTCCAATTGAAATAATTAATGAACATTTTAAAGCAACTCACTGTTATCGCTTTCATTATCAAGATTTAATTAAAAAATCCATGAAAATAAATATTATTTATCCAGGGATTTTAAATCTAACTGAATGCTTAGATAATTTATCTAAAATTTAATTTCTTTAAAAATTAATTTAATGAAATCTTTATGGTTTTCATTCTTATATAAAACGTTATAAATGTGCTCAATAATTGGTGCATTAATTTTATATTTTTTAACAATTTCATAAGCAGTTTTTGTTGCTCAATATCCTTCAACAGTGTGAAACTTTAATTCTTTTTTAACTGTTTTAAATCCATTAGCTCCAACCGCTTGCCCAAAGCTAAAGTTTCGTGATTTAGTATCTGTACAAGTTAAAAATATATCGCCAATGCCACAATATTGATATAGGGTATCTAACTTACCGCCCAAAACTTTAATTACATGAGAAATTTCTTTACTCATTTGTGCTAAAATAGCACTACGTGTATTAATTGATGTATGTTGAGCAAACATAATTCCGCTGCCAATTGCCATTACATTCTTTAATGCGCTAATAGTTTCAGCGCCAATCACATCATTAATTGGCACACATTTAAAATAATCATTAGAAAATACTCTTGCTACTTTTTTAGCTAATTTTAAATCTTCACAAACAGTATTAACTAAAGTAATTTCTTTATGAAAAACTTCAACAGCAAAGCTAGGACCAATTAAAATTACTAATCCTTTAGCATTTTTACTAATTAATTTATTGATTGTAATGGATCACGTTTTTTTTGTTGTTTCATTAAAGCCTTTTGCAACATTAATAAATACTGGTTTATTTTTAATAAATTTTAAAACTTGTTTGATTGTTTGTTCAATGTAAATTGATGGAACAGCAATGACAATATAATCATAATTGGTTTTAAAAATCTTTTTTAAATCATTACTTACTGTTTTTAATTTTTTAACTAATTTAGTTTTTTGATAATACTTTGAATTAAAACCTTGTTGTAAATCATAAATTTCATTATGATCTACTCCTCACATTGATACTTCGTGCTTATTAGTTAATAAAACATTAGCTAATGCAGTTCCTCATGCACCAGTCCCTAGAATCAATATTTTAGCCATTATTTTGCTCCTCTCTAATGCCACGAATTCTTGCATTCTTATCCTTGTAATATACTGTGATCGGTACTCTATCGATCCCAAATGAATTACGAATTAAATTTTCAATCATTCTTGCATATGAAAAATGTAGATATTTGGGATCATTAGTAAAAATAACAAAGGTTGGTACTTGCCCCTTGACTTGAGTTGCATATGAAATGTTAAGTCTTCCACCTTTAAACATACTAGCAGGAACTAATGATTGCATTTTTAGAATGCATTCATTCAACAGTGAAGTATTAACTTTAATATTTAATTGTTTATGCATTTCTTGCATTGTGTCAAATATTAAATGCAAACGCTTTTTGTTTTTTGCACTAATAAAAACAATCGGTGCCCATGGCAAATATTTAAACTTACTACGAATGATTTTAATTTTTTCATTCATAGTTTTTTCAGATTTATCACGAATGTTATCTCATTTATTAACAACAATAATTGTTGGAATATTAGCTTTATAAGCTAAACCTCCAATCACTTCATCTTGTTCATTAAATTCTTCACTGCCATCAAGAACCAATAGAATCATTTTACTTCTACTAATAGCGTCTTGTGTTCTAAGAATGGCATATTTTTCAACTTGATTAGTGATTTTTCCTTTTCGACGGATTCCTGCTGTATCAATTATTGTAAAATTTTGATTTTTATAACTAAAGTCACAATCAACTGAATCACGAGTTGTATGTGCAATCGGTGAAACTAGAACTCGATCTTCGTTTAAAATAGCGTTGACTAGTGTTGATTTACCAACATTAGTTCTTCCAATAATGCAAAAAGGTAATCGGTCTTTTTTAATTCTAGTTCTCTTTATTTTGTTTGTTAGTTTGCTAATTATTGCATCTAATAAATCACCAGTACCAATTCCGTGTTCACTAGCTATATAATATGGTTTACCAAATCCTAATGAATAAAATTGTTTTTCATTTTCATAGTACTGGTTCTTTTCACATTTATTGACTACTAAAATAACATTCTTACACTTTTGTTTTTTTAATAATTTAGTGATGAAATGATCATCAGCATCAATTCCTTCTTTTAATGAAGTAATAAAAAGAATTAAATCTGCTTCTTCAAGAGCATAATTTACTTGTATTTGAATTTTTTTTTGAAAAGGAGCGTCTTTAATTGTTAAGCCCCCTGTATCAACTAAAGTAAAAATATTATTCAACCAATTTACTTCACCATACAAACGATCGCGCGTTACTCCTGGTTCATCATTAGTAATAGCACGTTTCTCATGAATTAAACGATTGAATAGTGTTGACTTACCAACATTTGGTTTACCAACAATTACGACTTTATACATTTAACCCTTTCATTAAATTCTTTAATAATTAAATTTACTACTTGTTCAATGGTGTAGCCGATATTATCATAGATTACAAAAGCATCTTTTACTTTTATTAGCGGAGAGAAAGAACGGTTCATATCTTGATGATCTCGTTCTTTTATTTTTTGCAAAACAACTCCGTAAGGTTCAACACCTTTATTTTGTTCATAACGACGTTTTGCTCGCAATTCTACATCTGCATCAAGATAAACTTTCAGTGTTGCATTAGGAAGAACAACGCTGGTTGTGTCTCTTCCTTCCATCACACAATTGATTCCATTGGCAATTAATTGCTGTTCATGAACACATTTCTCTCTTACTGCTTTAATTGTACCGATTTTTGAAGCCATTAAAGCCACAGTGTTAGATGAAAGTTGATCGGTAACATTAATCCCATTTAAAAAATATTGATCATTATTAATTTTTACTGCACTTACATTTAATACTTTCATTAATCTAGCTTCATCATTTATATCAACATTATTATTAATAATTGCTAAAGCATAACAACGATACATTGCACCAGTATTGATAAAAGTAAAGCATAGTTTTTTAGCTAGTTCAATGGCAATTGAACTTTTACCAGCTCCACTTGGCCCATCAATAGCAATTTGAAACGTTGATTTAGACATTCTCAATAACTCCCACTATAATAAAAATTAAAGCCGATAACATTAAAACTCCAAGAGCAATGATTAAACCAAAATATCATTTTTTTAGTTGGCTTTTTTCATTAGTATCAGTTAATTTCTCCAATTGATATTCATTCATTCAATCAAGGTCGTTGCTATTAGAAATTTGAATTACCTCATTTAATTTAGCGATTTTTTCATTACTAACACCATGAAAACTAATTAATAGATTTTGGTCAAAACCCAATTTTGTTTTAATATTTTTTAATTTTGGATATAAGCTTAATGACTGAATATAATTACTAGAGATTTGCCCGCTTGTTTTATTTACAATGTAGTTTTCTCTATAACTAAACAAAAAGTCATTAATTCTTGTGTTTAACAAATCCTCTTTTTCAGTATTAATTAATTTCAAGTAGTTTTTTAATGTTTGTAATTTAGATATATCAAATGCATCAATTTTACTTAAGGGGATTAGATCATTAACTGGCTCATCTAAAAACTCTTTTTTGATTATATTGGGATTTAATTTATTAATTTTATGCGCATATTCATCAACGATATGACTCTTTATATCAATAGCATTAAAAAACTGCTCTTCATGCAGAATTCGGTCACGATATGAAGCGTATTTTTCCATTCGTGTTAAAGCCATAATTATCTTTTGCTTTTCTTATTATATATAGATATATTAAATAAACATTATATAAAGTAAAATCAAGCATA
Organism: Candidatus Malacoplasma girerdii; assembly: GCA_000770195.1. Lineage (NCBI taxonomy): Bacteria > Bacillati > Mycoplasmatota > Mycoplasmoidales > Mycoplasmoidaceae > Malacoplasma > Candidatus Malacoplasma girerdii. The sequence goes on from CP007711.1 coordinate 470,060, forward strand.
TTTTTCATTTTGTTGGCACTCTAATAGTAATAGTGCTAATTTAATGCTATAATGTTTTATAAAAATAATTTGGAGGGCAGTATGGAAATGAATTTTAATCCAAGTTTTGATGAAGCAAATGCATTAAATAAATATGCACGTAATTTAAATGATGAAGCAAAAAATAACCGAATTGATCCAATTATTGGACGAGACGAAGAAATTCGTCGTGTTATCGAAATTATTAGTCGTAAAACTAAAAATAACCCTGTTTTAATTGGTGAACCGGGAGTTGGAAAAACCGCAATTGTTGAGGGCTTAGCAATGCGAATTGTTAATAATGATGTTCCTATTAATTTAAAGGACAAAGAAATCTATGAATTATCTTTGCCTAGTTTAATTGCTGGGGCCAGCTTTCAAGGCCAATTTGAACAACGTTTAAACGCCATTATTAAACAAGTTCAAGATTCTAAAGGCAAGATTATTCTTTTTATTGATGAAGTACATCAATTAGTTGGTACAGGTAAGAATGCCAATAGTGGCATGGATGCTGCTAATATCTTTAAACCAATGATGGCTCGAGGTGATATTAAGATTATTGGAGCGACTACATTAAATGAATATCGCGAATATATTGAAAAAGACGCTGCTCTTGAACGAAGAATGCAAAAAGTCTATGTTAAAGAACCAAATAAAGAAGAAACTTTAACAATTATGCGTGGGTTAAAAAAACGATGAGAAATATTTCATCAAGTAAAAATTCATGACTCCGCTTTAATTGCAGCTGTTAATTTATCAGATCGATATATTAATGATCGCTTTCTTCCTGATAAAGCCATTGATTTAATTGATGAAGCCGCGGCAAAGGTAAAGACCCGAATGTTTTCTATGCCTGTGGAATTAGATCAAATTAATCGACAAATTATTTATCTTGAAACCGAAAAAGCAGCTCTTAGTGCTGAAAATGATGAAAAATCTAAACAATTATTAGAAATTTCTACAAATAAACTTGAAGCACTTAAAAAACAACAAAAGGCATTAAATGATGAATGACAAAAACAAAAAAATGAACACGATCAATTAAACCAATTGAAAAAGAAACTTGAAGAATATCAATCACAAGTTGATCGATTCCAAATGGATGGGGAATTCTTAAAAGCTAGTAAATTACTTTATAGTGAAATTCCAAACATCAAAAATCAAATTGAAAGTTTGGAAAAAACTTTTGCTAAAGATAATTATTTAATTCATGATTCAGTAACTGCTAATGATGTTAGTGAAGTAATTTCTAAAACTACAGGTATTCCATTAGACAAATTAATGGAAAATGAAAAAACCAAATTAGTTAATTTAAAGAATGAATTAGCTAAACGTGTTAAAGGACAAGATCAAGCAATTCAAGTGGTTGCTGATGCAGTAATTCGAGCACGTGCAGGAATTAACGATCCAAATCGTCCAATTGGTTCATTTCTGTTTTTAGGCCCTACAGGTGTAGGTAAAACTGAATTAGCTAAAGCTTTAGCATTTGCTTTATTTGATAGTGAAAAGGCAATGGTACGATTTGATATGAGTGAATTTATGGAAAAACACTCCGTATCTAAACTAATTGGTGCACCTCCTGGATACGTTGGATATGAAAACGCCGGAGAATTAACTGAAGCTATTCGTCGTCGTCCTTATAGTGTTATTCTTTTAGATGAAATTGAAAAAGCTCATCCTGATGTATTAAACTTGTTCTTGCAAGTATTAGATGATGGTCAATTGCGTGATAGCCAAGGACGTGAAGTTAACTTTAAAAATACGATTATTATTATGACTAGTAATATTGGTGGTTCATTAATTCTTGAAAACAAGAAAGATGAAGCAATCAATGAATTAAATAAATATATGAAAAAAGAATTTATTAATCGAATCGATGAAGTTGTTGTCTTCAATCCATTGGATCAAAAAATTCTTCAAGATATAATTAATAAATTCTTAAATGATCTAAAATTACGTTTAAATAATAATGATCTAAAAGTGGAATTCAGCAAAGATTTAAATCAATTAATTATTAAAAATGCTTATGATCCAGTTTATGGAGCTAGACCAATTAAGCGTTTTATTCAAAAAGAGATTGAAAGTTTAATTGCAATGCAAATTGTCGAAAATAAACTAAATAAAAATCATCCAATTTTAATTGATGTTAAAAAAGACAAGATTATAATTAAACAATTAAAACCAAATTAAATAATGAACAGTAGTAATAACTGCTGTTTTTTTATTTTTGTATAATAAATGTTTAGTCATGAAACTTAGAAATTTCACAAAATTTTTTACATGATTATTAGCCGTTAGTGCTATTCCTGTTAGTGTTGTTGTTTCTAATTCGAAATACACACACAGTAGTTTAATTGTTAAAAACCAAACAAATGCAAAAATCTATTGAAATATTGATGAACAAGGAAATGTTAGACCTGCTGACAAAAGCTTAATTAAAGGTGATGTAACAATTCCTTCTGTATGAGATGAAAAACCTGTTACTGGAATTGCTAGAGAAGCTTTTTCAGGATGTACTTCATTAACAAGTATTATTATTCCTAGCAGTATAACTAGTATTGGTGATGGTGCTTTTAGTATTTGTACTTTTTTAACAAGTGTTAATTTTGCTGAAGATAGTCAATTAAATAGTATTGGCAAAAGTGCTTTTTGAAATTGCAGTTCATTAAAAACTATTAATATTCCAGGTAGTGTGACTAGCATTGGGCGTGCTGCTTTTTATAAATGCAGTGCATTAACAAGTATTAATATTCCAAACAATGTAACTAGTATTGGTTATAAAGCTTTTAGTGATTGCAGTTCATTAACAAGTATTAATTTTGATAATGACAGTCAATTAACTAGTATCTATTTTGGTGCTTTTACTGACTGTAGTTCATTAACAAGTATTAATATTCCAAGTAGTGTAACTGAAATTTATGCTGTTGCTTTTCTTAATACAACAAAATTACAAGACATTACATTTAATTGAACTGGCAAGATACTAGACGATATTATTCAAAAAATTAAGAATCCTGTTCACCAAAGAGAATTGACAACTTGAGCATGCATTTTTGCTAATTACAATAAAAAAACTCATTCTTTTAAAGACAAAATAAATGTTAATGTGCATTTACCAAAAGGAATTAGTAATTTAGACGTTGAAAAATATAAAAATAATTTTCAAGGTATTAGAAATTCTGGCTCTAATATTCCAGATGGAATTGGTTTAGATCCAGCAACAACACATTGAATTTATAATTCAAATAGTAATTCTAAATTACCATTAATCTTAGGTCTAACATTTGGATTCATTATTCTAATTGGAATTGGAAGTTACTTGGGGTATCGATACTATAAACATCGCAAAAACAGTAAATAATAAATAGCAGTTAACGCTGCTATTTTTATTTTTATTTATGTAAAATATATATAACTTGTGAGACTTAGAAATCTCAATAAATTTTTAATTGGATTGGCAGTAATTTCTGGCGGATTAACTGGAACTGTTCTTTCTAATTCAAATATTCATAGTAGTTTAGTTATTGGTGATGAAGCTGAATTTTCATCAACAGAAGTTACTATTAACAATTTTACTGGTCTTGAAATTGATTGTATTAATAAAGTTTGATCAATCAAGGTGACACAGTATGATTACCAAAAAATAGATAATATTCCAGTTATAAGTTTAAAAAGTCATTGTCTTGAAGGTGCAAAATTTCATAGTCTTGGATTTTCAATGAGTAGTTTATTTATCGGTGATTATGCCTTTCAAAATTGTAATGTTTGAAACGCTACTGCTCTTGATGAGTTATTTAGATGTTTTAGTATTGGAATTAATGCATTCCAGTGGATGCACAGCATTAAAATGAAGAAATTATTATAGCGAATATTTTTTAACTGATTTATTACTTGAAATTAAAGGTGGGTATTTAGTAATAATACAACATGAAATGAATTTGCTATAGGTATGTCATATCAAGGATTAGATAAATTAATTGTTGGCAACGGTGTTTTCAACAATACTCCGATCGAATCATTTGAAACAATTCATGGTTTAGTTCCAAAAACAGATACTGATAAACAAAAAAATATTATGAACAACAATATGTTGCTCTATTTAATAAAAGTTTGCTGTTAATACTAGATTAGAATAATGAAATTTTACTGATAGTAATATTTCTGATCCGTTTGTTCCTAAGAATAACTCGTTACCAATAATTCTTGGAAGTTTATTTGGTTCAATAATTTTAATTGGATTAGTTGGTTATTTTGGATACAGATACTACAAAAAACATAGACATAATTAAACGGTAAAAAGAAATTAAATTAGTTAATAAAATTAAAAAGCTTATAGTAAGTCAAAAAGACAAACTATAAGCTTTTTTAGTTGATCAACTAAGAACGTATATTATTAACGTTTTTTAGTAGTCTTCTTAGTAGATTTTTTAACTGCTTTTTTCTTAGCAACCGGTTTCTTGGTGGCTTTTTTAGCTACTTTTTTAGGTGTAGTTTTTTTTGCAACTTTTTTTGTTGTTATCTTAGCTACCTTTTTTGTTGCTTTCTTAGCTGTTTTTTTAATTGGCTTCTTATTAGCTTTCATAGGTGTTATTTTAATAATTTTTATGAATTTATTACATAAAAGTAACAATCTGAAGCCATTTTTTATTAGTTTTTGTAATCCAAAAGCAGTAAAAGCCAAAGAAAAAAGCTGATTTAATTTGATAAATCAGCTTGCTTTCTTAATTTTTTTTATTAATTAAATTAACGTTTTTTACTAACTTTTTTAGTTAATTTCTTAGTAACTTTTTTTATTGTCTTTTTAAATGAATCTTTTTTAGCTTTACGCATTGCTTCAATTTTGTTAACATCCAATGCGTGATCATTTAATACAACAAAAGAATCTTTGTTACCTAATGCTCCTGGAATAATACTGAAAGTATTACTAATTCCATCTTCAGCATATTTAAATGGAATTTTAGCCACTGATGAAAGTGAATTAACAGCTCCACTAGCATCTCGTCCGTGCATTGGGTTTGCCCCTGGAGCAAATGCTTCACCTTGTTTACGACCATCTGGAGTTGTACCAGTATTACGTCCATACATAACGTTTGAAGTAATAGTTAATACACTAGTAGTTATATGACTATTACGATAAGGTTTGTGTCGCTTTAATTCAGTAACAAATTCTTTTAAAACATCAACAACTAAAGTATCAACACGATCATCATCATTACCATACTTTGGATAGTCACCAACAATCTTGTAATCAACAGCAACTGATCTTCCGTTTGGTAATTTCTTTCATACTGGATATACTTTTGCATATTTAATAGCTGAAAGTGAATCAGCAACTACACTTAATCCAGCTACTCCTGTAGCAAAGAATCGATAGATATCAACATCATATAAGCTCATTTCAGCGGCTTCATAGTAGTATTTATCGTGCATGTAGTGAATTAAATTTAATGTGTTGATATATAGCTTTGCTAATCACACTAAAACGTCGTGATAACGACTACGAATTTCTTCATAGTTTAATGGTGTTTCTGGATCAGTACTTAATTGTGGTAAGTTTGGTCCTAAGTGTCATTCATCTGCATGTTCAGGTTCTTTAACAGCGTGAATTTCATCATATCCGCCGTTGATTGCATATAGTAATGCTTTAGCTAAGTTAGCTCGTGCACCAAAGAATTGCATTTGTTTTCCAATTTTCATTGGTGATACACAGCATGCAATTCCGTAGTCATCACCATGAGTTACACGCATTAAGTCATCAGATTCATATTGCATTGATGAATATAGAATTGAATATTTAGCACAGAACTTCTTAAATCCTAATGGTAATCGCGTACTTCATAGAATTGTTAAGTTAGGTTCAGGTGCTGGTCCCATATTAGCTAATGTGTGAATAATACGGAATGCAGTTTTAGTAACTAGAGTACGGCCATCAATTCCCATTCCCCCAATTGTTTCAGTTGCTCAAATTGGATCACCTGAGAAAATATCGTTATAGTCTGGAGTTCGCATGAATTTAACAATTCGTAATTTCATGACAAATTGGTCAATTAATTCTTGCGCATCTTTTTCAGTAATTTTTTTATTTTTTAAATCACGTTCGATATAGATATCGATAAATCCGCCATTTCTTCCGACAGACATTGCTGCTCCATTTTGATCCTTAATTGCAGCAAGGTATCCAAAGTAAAGTCATTGAATACATTCTTGGGCATTACCAGCAGGTCGGCTAATATCAAATCCGTATGCTGCAGCCATTTTCTTCATTGCTTTTAGTGCATTGATTTGGTCAGCTATTTCTTCACGAGTACGAATTATTTCTTCGCTCATGATGTCACTTAAAGCATTACGTTGTTCGTCTTTTTCACGCAATAAATAGTCAATTCCATAAAGAGCCACTCGACGGTAATCTCCAATAATTCTTCCCCGTGCATATGCATCTGGAAGACCTGTAATAATATGAGCACGTCGTGCTTGACGCATTTCTGGAGTATATGCATCAAATACTCCTTGGTTATGTGTCTTACGGTATTTTGTGTAGATTTCATGTATACGTGGATCTACTTTAAAACCATAAGCTTCGGCTGCTTGTTCAGCCATACGCACTCCACCGATTGGCATATAAGCACGCTTAAATGGAGCATCTGTTTGTACTCCAACAATTTTTTCATATGAACGATGTTTAGCATCAGAAATGTATCCAGGACCAAAAGCATCAACCATTGACACTCGTGTATCCATATCTAATACACCACCATTTTCACGTTCTTTCTTAGTTAATTTCATTACTTCTTTTCATAAGTAATTAGTTGCATCGGTTGGACCAACTAAGAAAGAATCATCACCTTCATATGGAGTGTAATTTAGTTGAATAAAGTTTCGTGTATCAATTTCATCACATCAGCGACCTGGTGTAAATCCATCTCATTCTTTAAATCAAAATTTTGACATTAAATAAATATCTCCTAAGTTTATTAGATGCCGATATTATACATCTATTTAAACATTTGAATAAGTACTTTTAAAAAAAATAACACCATAAGGTGTTAATGTTATTTAGTTTCTTTCTTTTTTAATTTAGCATTTAATGTTTGTTCGTATTTAACGTAATCAATATAATGTAATTTTTTTAGTCACTTTAATTCTTTGGTATTAATATCTGTTAAATCACTTAACATTTTTTCTTGACGAATTCTTTTAAATTCTTCAGTTTGAAAATAACGTTCTTGACTATCATGAAAGATTTTAGGAATTGCATAACTTATGATTGTTCCTGTAAAACAAGTAATTAAGAAAATGATAATTCCAACGACAATGAAACTAACTTTAATATCATTGTATGAAACGGTGCTATTCGTCATTTTTTCATAATTTGCTCCACCAAAATAACATAGTAGTGTAGCAACAATAATAAATATGAATAAAATGCTATAAACACAGATACATCAATTACGAAATTTGATACGCCCTTGTTTTGTTTTATGAAATTTTTCACATTTAAATGTGAAATAGTTAATTAACTTATTTCAGTAGTTTCTTATCTGTTTCATACTTAATATGCTCTTGCAAAATAAACTAAATATTTTGCTTTTTTGTTTGTAAAGAAACATTTTACATTATCAGTAATGTTTTCTTTAATACAACGTGGCGTTGCGCCTGTTAATTCTTTTAATTTTTTTTCATCATCAATGTCTCCACCTCATGGAGCAATAATTAATTTTGCTTCATTAATAGCATTCTTAAATTCATCTAGAGTTGAAATTGTTATTGTTCGTTTTCTCAAATTATCTTGTGCTCGCTTAAATAAGTTAGCATTATATTCATTAATTAGTTTTTCTATTGTTTCACTAATGCCATCTAGTTGATAAATTGCTTTTGTTTTTAGATCTCTTCGATAGATCGTTACTTGTTTATTAGCTAAATCTTTTGAACCAATAATGATGCTAAATGGAATTCCTGAAACTTCCGCTTCGCTAATTTTATAACCAAATGATTTGCTTGAATTATCAATATTAACACGATATTTATTTAGTGTTTTTTGAATTTTAAGGGCGTTAAGGTGAACGTTTGGATCCTTATCAGCCATTAATTCAATAATATTGATTTGTTCTGGAGCAATTTTGAATGGTAATACTAGACCATTGTCGTCACTGTGTGACATAATAATTGCCCCAATAATTCGTGTGCTTACCCCTGCACTCATTTGGTACACATATTCATTTTGATTAGCTGAATTAGTGAATTTAATGTCATAAGTTTTAGCAAAATTTGTTCCTAAATAATGACTTGTTCCACATTGTAGTGCTTGCCCGTCTTGCATCAAAGCTTCAATTGTGTAAGTGTTCTCAGCCCCAGCAAAACGTTCTCCCGGTGTTTTTTCACCTTTAATAACGGGAATATTTAAAACATTAGTAGCAAAATCATAGTACACATCTAAAATTTGCTTAGTAAAACTAATTGCTTCAGTTTCTTTATCAAAAATAGCATGTAATTCTTGCCAGAAAAATTCTGTTGTTCTTAAAAAAGGACGTGTTGTTTTTTCAGCACGAAAAACATTACATCACTGATTATATTTAATTGGCAAATCATTATACGAAGTAGTAATTTTTCTAAAATAATCACAAAAAATTACTTCGCTAGTTGGGCGGACTACTAGTGGTTCATCTAATTTATCTTTACCTTTATGAGTAATTAAAAATACTTCTGGTGCAAATCCATCAACATGTTCTTTTTCTTTCATGAATTCACTATAACGAATGAATGTCGGAAGTGCAACATTGCACACACCAAGATGCACGAAACGTTGATCAATTTCTTTTTGAATAAGACTTCACAATTTTCATACACGTGGTTGGAAAATAATTCCACCTTTAATATCTGTATATAGAGCTAATTTAGCTGCAGAAATAATGCTTGTATATCATGATGAAAAATCTTCACTGCGTTTAACTATTGCATTATTAGTTTTAATTTGATCACTCATATTTAATTTATATCTAATTTTAATAATCTATTTAATTCTACGGTATATTCAAGAGGTAATTCATCAGCAAAAGGTTGAATAAATCCAAGAACAAGGAGCTGCTTAGCAGTAGTAGGATCTAAACCTCTGCTAGCTAGATAAAACATACGTTGTTGATCCAAATCAGTAACTTTCGCTTCATGTTTTAATGTTGAATTTTTATTAAAAACTTTTTCAACAGGATATGTATCTGATTTTGATTTTTCATCCAAAATTAATGTATCGCACGTAATATCAGCAATGCTGTTTGTCGCACTTTTAGCAATATGAACTAATCCTCGATATGTAGCATTCCCACCATTATGAGCAATCGATTTAGAAATAATTTGACTACGGGTATTTTTACCAATATGGAACATTTTTGCTCCAGCATCTTGAATAACACCTTCGTGAGCAATTGCTACTGAAATTGTTTTTCCAGTTGCATAATCACCTTTAAGAATACAACTTGGGTATTTCATATTGATCTTACTACCTAAGTTACCATCAATTCATTCCATAATACCTTTTTTTTCTACTAAAGCACGTTTAGTTACCAAATTCAAAACATTGTCACTTCAGTTTTGAATTGTTGAATAACGAGCGTGTGCGTTCTCATGAACAAAAACCTCAACTACAGCGGCATGGAGACTATGTTTATCATAAATTGGGGCTGTACATCCTTCATTATAATGAACATAGCTACCTTCTTCAGCAATAATTAACGTTCGTTCAAATTGACCAACTGATTTTGTATTGATACGAAAATATGCTTGCAATGGTTGATCAAGCTTAACGCCTTTAGGAATATAAACAAAACTCCCTCCGCTTCATACAGCTGTATTAAGTGCAGCGTATTTGTTGTCAGTATAAGGAACAATTTTGCCAAAATACTTCTTAACAAGTTCAGGGTGTTCTTGCACAGCGGTTTCGATATTAGTGAAAATAACATGTTTATCTTCAAGTTCTTTTTTTAGTTTGTGATAAATGGTTTCACTATCGTATTGACTATTAGCACCAGCAAAATATTTAGCTTCATTTTGTGGAATATTTAATTTTTCAAAAGTATTCTTAATTTTTTGTGGTACTTCGCTTCAGTCAGTTTTATAGTATTCTTCACCCATTGAAGAAGCATAATAAATATAACCATTAAAATTAATAAAACTTAAATCTGGTCCTCATGTTGGGTTAGCTTTCTTTTTAAAAACTTCATAAGCTTTTAAACGAATATCTAACATTCATTCTGGTTCTTTTTTAAGTTGTGAAATTTTTCTAATTGTTGCTTCATTTAATCCAGGTTGTAGAACAATTTCTTTTTTAGTACTACTTTTGTTTTCGGTTAACATATTCAATTAAAGCTCCTTTTATTCCTTTAATACCTACCTTAGCGCAATTAATCCGATTTACTTGCTTATTAACATTTTCGTATAAATACATTTCGCCAATCAAGGCCGGATCAAATTCTTTAGCATCAATCATATTAAGATAGTTATCAATAATTTTAATTGCTCCATCAATAGTTTTATTTTTGATTATGTTTGCCATGATATCAGTACTACTTGTGCATATCGCACAAGCAATCCCAGAAATCTTGATATCTTCAATAATGTTATTCTTAACAAAAACATGTGCTGTAATGTTGTCAATACAGCTTGGTGTTGAAGCATTAAATGATGTATATTGATCCTTATTTACTTCATTTTCATTAATTCAATTTTCAGGATTTTCATAATGATCAATAATAATTGCTCTAATTATTTCAGGATCACGATTAAATGATGACATGGGTTAATTCATCTCCTTTTTTATAACTTTTTAAAATTTTGACTAATTTGTCAATGTCACTTTTAGTGTTGTATAGATAAAAACTAGCTCTTACTGCACCATTTACTTTTGTTATTTTATATGAAAGTTTAGCACATGATAATCCGGCACGAACAATGATATCATGACTGCCTAAGTAGCTGGCAAAATCTTGACTACTTACACCTTTCATGTTGAAGAATACAATTGGTAATTTAGCTTTTTTGTTGTAATATTCAAGATTTGGAATTTGTGATAGTTGTTCATCAAGATAATCTTTTAATTCTCTTTCGTGTTGTTCAATTTTGTCTCAACCTAAATCGTTCAAATATTCCACTGCTCTTGCTAAACCGATAATTCCAGCAACATTAGCTGTTCCTGCTTCAAATTTATCAGGAAGAATGGCATATGTATAACGGTTTGGTTCAACAATTGCATTCATTCCTCCACCATAAACTAAGGGACGAATTTTTTCTTCTCATTTGTGGTTAATATAACACACACCAATTCCGGTTGGCCCTAGCATTTTGTGACCACTAAATGCTAGAAAATCGATTAATCCACTACTTAAATCGTGTTTTTGGTGTGGTACAGCTTGGGTTGCATCAACAACAATAATTACATCAGGGTTAATTTTTTTTGCTTCAATTGCAATTTTTAAATAGTCTAAATTGTAAGCCAAAACATTAGATGCATTAGCAAAACTAATTACTTTCGTTTTTTTGTTAACTTTGCTGATGATGTCGTTTTCGTTAATAAAAAATTCACTGCCAGCAAAAATTAGTTTTGCTTTCTTTTCATGACATATGTTTTGTCATGGTAATAAATTACTTGTATGTTCAGCATAAGTAATAACTACTTCATCATTTTCACCAACAAAATCTTTAATAGCATTAGCGGCTAAATTCAATGAATAAGTTGCACCTGGAGTAAAGATAATTTCAACTGGTTTAACATTCAATAATTGAGCTAGTGTTTTTCGACTTTTTGCAATTAAATCAGCAGTTTTATAAGCAAAAACTGAGTCATTGTTGTGTGGATTAGTGCACAAGAAATTATAGTAGTAATTCATTGCATCAAGAACTTGAATTGGTTTTAAACTTGTCGCACTTGAATCAAGATAAGTTAGATGATTATTATGTTTAAATCAAGCAAAATCTTCTCGTATTTTTAATACTTCTTTGTCAGTCATTGTTATCGTCTCCCTTGTTATTAGATTAACATTTCTTTAATTCGTTTGAATACAGTATCAATGAAAATGTTGTTTTTATTTTCATCAATAATTTTTATTTGTTTTAAGAAACTAATTTCATTTTCAATTAAAAGATTAATAGCTTCTGTTTCATCCAGCCCTTTTGTTTGCAGATAAAACATTTTCATTTTGTCAATATGACCAATATTTACTGCATGAGTGGCTTTAATTTTATTGTTATCAATGTATAAAGCTGGTAAAACATTGATGTTTGCTTTATCGCTAAACATAAATCCATTAATTTGTTGATCAGAAATAACATGAAAATCATTTGGCCCAACTTTAATAAATGCATCGCAGTCGATTGTAGCTTCTTTTCCAGCGAACAATTTACCAAACATGTTTAGTTCACTATGAGATTTGTGAATAAAATTAAAGATTAACTTATGTTTATTTGTTTCACTAACACATAAATAATAAAGAGTTAATTTTTGATGTTCAGCAATTTCAAAATTAATAGTGTGTATATCTTCACTACTACTTAAATTAATCAAAAAGTAGCTTTCTACTTTTTCTTTTAACTTAAAAGTATTATCTCTTTTTTCTAAGTCTTCAATAAAAATTAAATGCTGATTAGAATTTAAATGGATCAGCTTGTTTAATTCTTGCTTGTTCATAGTTTTTGTATCCATTCTTCTTAATTTCATCAATAATTTCCATGCCACCTATTTTAGCTACCTTTTGATTAGCTAGTAAAACTACTTTATTTGGTTTTAAAGTATTAAACAAATCCAAATCATGTGAAATCATAATAGTGATGTGTTTGTTTCTTGAAGCGTTAATATACTCTTGAATTTTTTTAGTTGCATCAACATCAAGACCAGCATCAATTTCATCTAAAAGTAAAACTGTCGATTCAAGGAGTTGACTTTGAATAATTTCATTCTTTTTCTTTTGTCCGCCACTGCAACCAACGTTTACACCATGTGATAATAACGATTTATCTAAGGATAAATCATCATACAGTTGATTAATCTTTTTAAAACTTTCATAAAAAGAAATTTTTGGGTCGCGAATCTTAATGATGTTTTTTAAAAATTCAAGTGTTGGTACACCTTCAAGTTCTGCAGGAGCTTGGTCAATATAAAACAAACCTTTTCTTGCAATCATATAAGTCGGTAGATTCTTAATCGATTCATTATTGTAAATAATGTCACCACGGTCAATCTTAATTATGTAATGATTCATTAATGCTTTCAATAGAGTGCTTTTACCAGCTCCATTAGGGCCAATTAAAGCTACTACATCGCCATTATTTAATTCTAAATTAACGTCATTAATAATTGTTTTATTATCGATTGAGACACATAACCCTATAATTTTTAGAGTATTGTTCATAGTGTTGTTATTATATATAATATAGAACATTATTAAATTTATGAAAAGTAGTAAAAAAACGCTAGCATATTTAGCTAGTTTAATTGGAGTTACAACATTGATTATTCCAATTATTACAAGTTGTAGCACATCAAAATTAAAAATCGTTGGTCGAGGTGACGGAACTGTTTTTAGTCAATATGGCAATGATGTTGTTACTTCTTTTAAGCAAAACGAAAAATTAGCACTTAACAACGAAACAGCGTATAAAACTGTTAAAACTCAAATCGTTAATCAGTTACTTTATAACTGATATAAGCAATTTACTGGCGAAGATAAAGGTAAGAAAATTACTTCCTTTGCTGATAAATGAAAAAAATGAGAAAAAAGTGTTAATGATGATTACAATAAACAAGTACAAAACTTAAAAAATCAACATAAACAAGACTACGAATACTACTTACAAAACAATGTTTTAGATCCAGTTGGTGGAACTGAAAAAGCATGAAAATATGACCAAATGTGTCAAAAAGTTCGTGCTGAATTTAGCAATTTAGTTTATAACCACAACTACTTATCATATTCAACCGATTCTGAAATAAACGTTGATTCACAAGTTGGCGAATTTAATGAAAACCGATTTGAAAATAGTTTAAATTGAAAAAACGTTGGTTTCTATGCACGAAGCAATATTTCATATAATCCACAAAAAGCAGATTCACTTGATGATGTGTATGCATTAATCCAACAACATGCTTTTGAATTATGAACACAACAAACTCATCCAATGAGTGTGGCAATGTCATTATGAAAATATGAAGCTCCAAGTGAAGGAATGCGTAGTATTTATTCAGATAGAATTCCTGATAACAATAGCAGTAGTAATTCAGCAACATCTCTAGGTGATGAAAGCAGCAAATTAAAAGAAACTTACGAAACTCCTGCTTTTGCTCCATATGTCATGCCTAAAACTAATGCTACTGGTAAATATTGAGCATTAATGGATGACATGATTAGTTCTAAATCAAAAATGATTGATAACAATGGTTTTATTCGAATCAAAAATGCTAGTCAATACACCGATGACGAGGCAACTGCTATGATTGTTAATGCTAGTGATGCATTCTCAACGCTAGATGTTTATTTTGCCGGGGCTGTTAGTCAATTATTAGGTAATTACAGCGGTTTAAACAGTAAAACAAATAAATGAAATACAGGAAAATACATCCAAATTCCAATTGAAAGTACAATCGAAAGTGGAAAAGCTGGTGCAACTAATATCCTAGGATCTTTCTTCTATCGTTCAAATGACACAAGAATTTATGATTCAAATAACAATAACGCTTTAACCCCTTTAGGTCAACAAATGAAAGAAGCTGGCAACTATGTATTAGATTTAAGCAAAGCATTTAGTGCCAAAGGAAAAGGAGGCACACTTGCTGATAATGGAGGAAGCAGTAATTTTCATAGTCACTTATTCAAAAATAACTCAAGTTATGAATATGATTGATATGGTGATGGGAACTACAGTCAATACGGCGGAATTCAATACATATTAAGTGCTGTTCAATTGAAAACAACTAACAATCAAGTATTACCAATGATGTTAATTCGTGACACGTTTGGAGTACATCTAGTTGGTTTAAATGGTGTATTAAGTTATAACGGTGCATCTAAAATATTTGAACCTGGGTTCTTAGCAAAAGCCAAAAGTGATGCAAATAATAACACTGAGCCATTCAGTCAACAACGTCAAAACTTGATGTTATTAGCTCAATCACTATATCAAAAATCAGCAAGTAATGAAAGTGGAATTGATATTAATAGCAAAACTAAGGATTTCTTAAAAGATAACTTAGATGATGTTATTTTAGCAATGGCCAATCAAAAAACAGAAAGACCAAGAGAAAAAGATAAAGCTATTTTTGATTTATCAAAAGTTGTCCCTGGCGATAAAGACAAAAACTTATTATTTGAATTATTAAATGCAGGTAATGAATTATACGCATATGAAAAAGCACTTAAAGATACAGATGCAGCTAATAAAAAACTTTATAGTGAACGAATTAAAAACGTTCAAAACTCATTAGTAGCTCGAAGTGAATCGGCTGGTAAAGTAAGTGCAGATAATTATAAAAATGCTTTAGCAACTCCTTATCCTTTTGATTTTGTTAACCCAGTAAATGCTGGCACAACTACATTATCTACAGCTAGTTGAAATGTTACTAGTATAACTTCATGAATTGCTAAAACTAGTTATGCACCTTATACTGATACCGATAAATGAGCAGGTCCTAGTGGCATAGCAACATATACTGATTTAAGCAACAAACAAAAAACATTTGATGATAAAATTGATCAAATTATTACTCAATATAACCTTAATGTAGCTAACATCAGTAATGAAGGTTCAATGCGTTTCAGCGAACATTTATATCCAGTATGAAAAGAAGATAATGCATTAATTAATGGAGTTTATAAAGCTCTTGCTTCTTACTTAGGAACAAGCGAAGCAACCACTAACCAAGTTAAGCTTTATGCAATGAAAAAATATGCTGAAAGTAAGGATTTATATATAGCAAATCAGGTTGATCCAATTACCAACATGATTGGAACTGACACTCAAATTGGTTTTAAAGATTCAACGCTTGCTGATGCAGTATATTCAATGTACTACACATCAAAACTATTAACTAAAGATACACCAATCAGTTATTACTGACAACGTACTGGTAATATGAGCGCTGAAAATTATAAAAATTTACTAAAAACAGCAATGAAGCAAACTAAATATGCTACTTTTGGTAAAAATGCTTATAGTGACGATGCTATTAATTACTGAACATTCATTGATACATTAGCTTACTTCACTGATAATAACTACGCTAAGTTAATCGAAAAATTAAATAGTAATAGTTACTTTGGAACAGGCGATACATATAAAGAAGCTGATTTAGTGTGAGTTGCGCAAGATAATATTGACATTAATCCAAGTTTTAAAACTGAAAAAAATGTTAATGAATACTTTAAATGACAAGAAAACTATGACGGAAATTATGATGACCGTTATATGCCAAAAGACAGCAACAGTGAAACTGTTGATACACCAAATTCATATGTAAGCAATAGCAGTTACTATGTTTATGCACCAATGCAATACAAAGATGAAAATAACAATGTTCAGTGAAACAATTTTGCAATGGGGTTTGCTGGATTAAATATTGATGGAAAAACAAATGGTGCAGTAACTAGTGCAATAAGTGATGCAATCTTTAATAAAACATATTACTCAAAAATTACTAAAGATGGCAATAATATCAACCATTTAGGTGGATGAAATAAATTTATTAGTATTGACAAAGTCTATGAATACTTAACAAGTAAATCTGGAAGTGTTAGTGACATTAATGAAGCAATCAGTCAAATTTCAAGCAATAATAGCGATCCAAACTTCACACGTATTGTTATCGATATTGCTAACCGTACAACTTTCACTGATGGTGACCCTGAATTAGACCCACAAAACCAAAAAGATGTCCCTGAATGAAGTGGATATAAAGCGGGTGATTATATTCCAGCCTTCATTCGTGAACAACGTCTTCAAGGTAAAGATTACGATAACAAGAGTGATCACTATAACCCTAGTGAAGGTAAAAAAATTAATGAAAAAGTTCAAGAAATTTATCAAAACAAGGGTTGAGGTTTAAAATGATACGAAACAAACCATAATACAGAAATTAAAAATTTATTAACTAAATTTGGTGATAGTACTTCTGGTGTTCAACAATTATTTAACGGAGATGCTTCAATGGACAGTCATCTAATCACTTATTCATCTGATACAAGTGATAAACGTTCGCGTGCACGAGTAGCTGTATTACAATTAAATAGAGAGGATGTTAAAGATACAACAACGTTGCTAAAAGCATTAGGAAGTGATAGTAACTCTACTTATGCTAAAACATTATTAAACTTAATTGCAGTACAATTTGCAATGGACAGTGCGAACCAATCAAATGCAATTGATGCAGTTAAAGATATGTTTAAAGATAAATTTACTGTCTTTGATAGAAGACTTAACGATGCATTAGGTCAAAGCTGAGTAAAAGATTGAAAATCAAGTAACTAAATAAAATAAAATGAAGTTGTGAAACTTCATTTTTTTATTCTCCATTAATGTAATAAATAATGATTATTTTTTATTAAAGCTTCAATGAATATAACCATTTACACCATTAGCATCATAATTTTTAACTCATTGTTTAAGATCATGATCGTGTCATAAACTAATTTTATGTGATTTAATTCAACGTTCTTGAGTAATTATCCCATTTTCATTACCACTTGTGTATTGATAAGTAAAGTACAACTTATATTCGTTTTTTTCAGTTGTAATATTAGCCTTAGCAATAATTTCATCTGTATCACAAACATCAACTATATATTGAAGGATATCACCAGTTTTAAATGTACCAACATCTTTTAAAAATGTGATATTAAAAATACCATATAGTAAGAAAGTGAAATTAAGGTCACGTGTTTTTTCATCTAATTTTAAATCCTCTAATTCAGCAAAAGCTGTGCGAATGCTAATTGAAACATCTTTACTATCTTTTAAAGCAAAAATAGATTTTATTTCATTATTAGGTGTTGATGATGAATAAATTCGTTGTTTACTTCAATCAGTATTAATAAAAAATAAAAAGAAGGTACGATAAACTTCATTAGTTAATTCTTCATTTGTTTTATAATTAGCCACTAAATATTGTTTCAGGTCTTTTTCAGTTTCAAATGATTTATCAGGCTCATGTTTTATATAAGTAGGAGTAGCCTGATAATTCATTTCAATATACTTACTTTTTAACGAAGAATATAGAACTTCATAGGTATTTTTATTACTACAACTACTCAAAATCGGTGTAATAGTGATTAATGCCAATGGTAATCAAAGTAAACGATTTTTTTTCATAATAAATATATTGTAAAAAAAGAACTGATGAAAAATACATCATCAATTCTTTTTTTAATTAATTAAAAATTATTTAAGCCTTATTTTGTGAATTACACAATTGAATTTTATCCTTAACACAAGCATTTAAAGCCTCTAATGGTTGAATCATATATTTACGTGGATCATAATTTTTCTTCAATTGGTCATATTTATTTTTAAAGTAGTTATTTAATGCCTTCGGATAAACAACTAAAGTTTCAGTACCAACGTTTAATTTATATACTCCCATGTTAATTGCTTTTTTAACTTGGTCAACTGGAATACCAGTTCCGCCATGAAGTACTAAAGGCATTTTATTGATTGTATAGTGAATTTCGTCTAATCGCTTAGAACTTAATTCCTTTCAATTAGCTGGATAAATTCCATGAATATTGCCAATTCCTGCAGATAATAAATCAACCCCAAGTTCAGCAATTTTTTACATTCAACTGGATCAGCTAATTCACCATCACCACCGTCAACATTATCTTCTTTAACACCTATTGAGCCAACTTCAGCTTCAATGGCACAACCATATTCAGCAGCAAGTGCTAAAATTTCCTTTGTTTTTTCGTTGTTTTCTTCAAAAGGAAGATGTCTTCCATCAAACATTACTAAGTTAAACCTTGCCTTAATAGCACTTTTAGCTGATTCATATGAACCATGATCTAAATGTGCAACTACAGGAATAGTAATATTGTAAGCTTTAATGGCGTTTGATACTAATTTAACATATGTCTCATGAGTACCAAAATATTTTAACGCTGAATCACTAACAGCAAGAATAATTGGACTGCGGTTTTCATTAGCAGCAATTAAACTTGTTTTAATTCAGTCAAAGTTAATGCAATTAATATGCAATAAACAATAATGTTTATTTTGTGCGTCTTTAATTAACTGTTTAAAATTAACTAAACCGTATTGTTGATATAAATATTTCATAGATTATTGCAGCTTAACTTTCTAATTATTTTTTTTGATTTAAGTAGCTTTTGGTTAAGCGCAGTAATCATATTTCGTGAAAGCACTGCAATTACGAAAATTCCCAGAATTCCCATTGATCAGTTACTTACTGTACCTGTTCAAGCTTGAAATTGTTTTAATCATTCAGTACTAATGTCAGGCTTATATAGCTTGATAAACATTTCAGGTAAAGCCCCCTATAAGTGTGAAAAAGACGCCGCAATAATAATTGGCATAACACTAATGAACGCATTAACAATTGCTATCATTGGAGTTGACTGTGTAACTTTTTTTACTCCATTTGCAAATCCTTGTAGGTAGTAACGACTAAAGGTCATTTATTGCTGATTTTCAATTTGACTCATAGTTTTTATTTAAAAGTTTTAGGTAGTAGGATCTTGCTTTGCTTTACTTTATCAGTATATTCGCCATTTTCCCATTTCTTAATTAATTGATTAAATTGTTTAGTGTCTAAATTTTTCTTTTTTAATACACTATCAATCTTTTTAATATCAGCTTTATTCTTACCTTCATATTTAGTTGATAAGAATGCTTTAACAATTTCTGAAATTAAACCAATTCCGCTAATTCTTGCTCCCATTCCTACAATATTAGCGTCATACAATTTACGAGCTGCCACTGCACATGCTACATCCTTAGTTAGAATGCAACGAGCAGCATAAGTTTTGTTAGCGGAATTAGTAATTCCTACTCCTGTCCCACAAATAACAACACCAAATTGTGCTTTCTTAAGTGCTACTTGACGTGCTACTTCAAAGCCATAAATTGGATAGTGAGTTCTAATATCATTATAAGTTCCACAGTCAATAACAGTGTGTCCTCATGATTTTAGGATTTGCACCATTTCATCCTTGGTTTTTGTTGCAACATGATCACAACCAATAGCAATTTTCATAACTATTTACATCCTCCAACTAATTCGTTCATCATATCAATTCGAACTTTGTGGCGTGCTCCTTCATATGTAGCATTAGCAAAATAAGTAATAATATTTTGCATTTGGTCTAATGTTGTTAATTTGCTACCAAATGAAAGAACGTTGCTGTTATTGTGTTCAGTTGTCATGTGAGCTGAGTGTTCATCATTAATTTCAGCCACTACAAAGTTTTCAAATTTAGCAATATACATGAATGCAGCAATCCCTCAATCGTCAACACAAATTAAACGGTCAATTTTTTTAGTTTGCACCAATTGAATTGCATGATCAGCATTAGCTAAAATACTACTTGCAGTATTTGATTTATTCACAATACTAAATTGTGCTTTCTTTAGATTCTTCTTACTTCAAGAAACTAAAGACTTAGCAATTTTTAGGTTGTTTTTATCTGTGATAATTCCAATTTTTAGCATATTAATAATCTAAAGTTTATTACTTTATTGCTCCATCTGTAAATAAATTTGCAAAAGTATCAACCAATTCACTTAATAATAATGATGTCATTAGGTGGTCTTGTGCGTGCACAACTAGAAAACTAAATTCACTTTTCGTGCCTTTTGCTTCAGCTTGTAAAAGCGATGTTTGCTTAACGTGGCATTCATCAAGAAGTTCTTTGGCTTCTTTTTGATTTTTAGCTACAGCGGCAAGAATTGTTTTCTTTTGTGTAGCTGAAGCTTTTTTATACCCCTTAAGTAAGTCAATTGTTTGAAGTAAAATTGATCTTGCATCTCCCGCAAGGGCAACAATTTCAAAACCAACTTGATAAGCGGTAGCTTGTATTTGGGTTTTTTTCATATTAAAGTATGAGAATATTATAATGCCAAAACTTATATTAATATAAAAATATTAATATATTAAACTATTAGATAAAGTCTTTTCAAACTAATCAAGATAATTCTTCTTGAATGGTTCGGATAAGTCTAAACCAAAAAAATCATTATTAAGGGCATATTGATAGGTCAGCATTGCAACACAATTTGCTAAATTTAATGAACGAACTTTATTAGAACTTGGAATTCTGATTGTTTGTTCTTTAAATTCTTTTAAAATCTCTTTTCTAATGCCTGTTGATTCTTTACCAAACATTAAATAAATATCACTTTTCGTTTTAAAATCAATATTTTTAGATGTTTTCAAACCGTATCTAGTAATTAGATATATTCTTTTGTCATTCGGTTGAATATTATTGAGTTTTAAAAAGTCATCAAAACAATCATATTCATGAATTCTTAATTCATGCATATATGTTACTGAACTTCTTTTTAAACGCTTGTCATTTAAAAAGAAGCCATAAGGGCGAATCAAATGCAATTGGGCATTAAAACCAACGCATGTTCGAATAATGTTTCCCGTATTTTCAGGAATTTCTGGTTCAAATAAAACAATATGCAACATATTAATTAACAATCATCAAATAAACTCATTTGATTCTCTTCTTTTAAACCATTAGTGATTCCTAAATCTTCCATTGCTTTTAATACAGGTGTTTGAACTTTAGCGCGATTTAATAAATCTTCTTTAGAGATATAAGGTTTATATTCACGTCCTTTGTGCAGCATAAAAGCACCTTTAAAACCTAATCCAGGAATAGTTAAAAATGGCGGTATGAGTTGATCTTTATCAACAATAAAATATGTTGGTAAAGAGTGCTTTAAATCTACATTAGCAAACTTAAAGCCACGAGCAAACATTTCTAGCATCACTTCGTAAACTGGAATTTTATGACGTTCAACATCACTAACTTTTGCTTTGGCATTGATTTGGCTCTTTAAATTCTTCAATTTATTAAGAACTTTTTCTTTGCCTCAAATGGCTGCTTCAAGATCAAAATCTTGAGCATTAATACTAAAATACGCTGCATAAAAATGCAATGGATAATAAATCTTATATCATGCCATTCTTCAGGCATTAATAACATATGCTGTAGCATGAGCTTTTGGAAATAAATAAGCAATTTTTTGGCATGAATTAATATATCAATCTTTAACTTTATGTTCTTTTAAAATTTCTAGTTCATTAGTCTTAATTCCCTTACCTTTACGTACAGATTCCATAACATTAAATGCAACTTTATCGGGTACACCATATTGTTTAATTAAATTGATCATAATATCATCACGACATGAAATAACTTCACTTAATTTTAATTGTGATTCAAGAATTAAATCACGTGAGTTTTGTAATCAAACATTCGTTCCATGACTTAATCCAGAAATTCGTACTAAATCAGCAAATGAACGCGGTTTAGCTTCACACAACATTTGACGAACAAAATCAGTTCCAAATTCAGGTAAGCCAAGTGCACCTGTAGGTTCATTTTCAACATCAGTTGCTTTAATTCCCATCACTTCAATATCAGTAAAGAGTCTTAATACTTTATCATCATAAAAACTAATTGTAGTTGGGTGGACATTAGTGCTCTTATCTAGAATTTTAAGTTTTGTTGGATCATCGTGTCCCAGCACATCAAATTTTAATAAACAATCGTGCAGAAAATCATATGTAAAGTGACTAGTGTATCAATCACTTGGTTCATCAGCCGGATAATTATATGGAGTAAAATCACATATTTCCATATCACGAGGAATAACGATGATTCCTCCAGGGTGTTGTCCTGTTGTTCTTTTAACGTTACTACATTTTTTAACAATTCAGTTAATGTAAGCAGTTGGGATAATTTGATTTGGATTCTTTGATTCAAAATAATTTTTTACATATCCAAAAGCAGTTTTATCTGCAACCGTACTAATTGTTCCACTACGGAATACATGATCAGCTCCAAATACATCTCGAATAAATTGATGGGCTTTATGTTGATATTCACCACTAAAATTTAAATCAATATCTGGAATTTTATCTCCTTTAAAACCCATAAATGTTTCAAACGGAATATCATGACCATCACCAAACATAATCTCACCACAATTTGGGCATTGTTTTGGCTTTAAATCAAATCCATCATCTACATTTTCAACAAATTCAATATGTTTACATTTTTTGCAAATGTAATGTGGAGGTAGTGGATTAACTTCAGTAATGTTTAATAAATAAGCAAGAATTGACGATCCAACTGAACCTCTTGAACCAACTAAATAACCATCATCTAATGACTTTTTAACTAATAAATGACTTACTCAATAAATAATTGAATATTTGTATTTAAATACAGCATCAATTTCTTTATCAAGAGCAGATTGAATAATAGGGTGAATTTTATCTCCGTATAATTCTTTCAATCTATCTTGTACATACTTAGCAATTTTTTCTTCAACATTGTCAATAATCGGCGGGTATAAAGAAGTTTTAATTGGTTTAAGGTTACAATCAATAGAATTAAATAACTCATTAGGATTGGTAATAACAATTTCTTTAATTAAAGCATCATCATTTAAAAAACTAAATTCTTTAATTAAATCTTTAGTTGTTCTTAAATTGCCGTTTGGAAGAAAATCATTATTTCCACCATATGAATAAAAACGGTGGTTCTTTCCGCCCAGTAACTTAGAATTGACATATACTCTTCGTGCTATTTCTTCTCATGGATTTAGATAATATGCATCGCTTGTTGCAATAACTTTTTTATTTAATTTTTTGGCTGTTAAGACAATTCGCTTAATAGCCTTACGTGCATCATCTACACTAATATTTTGGTTATTGATTAAATGAGCAATGTTTTTATCACTCGCAACAAGAATATAGTCATAAAAATTAATGCATGTCTCAAGTTCGGTGTCTAAACCATTTAATGCATTGTCAAATAAATCAGATTCGGTAGGATGATTCATTAAAATGAAGTGTTCACGTTCATTAATTAGATCATCAATAAAAACACGTGGTGTAGTAAATAAATTTTTAGTATTAGAATCGCTGACAATTTTATACAATGGTTTAAAACCTTTTTGATCCTTAACATAAGTAATAACAAAATTATCACTAAATTGTCGTTCAAATAAAATTTTAGAAGTATATGCTGCTAATTGTTTTAAGTTAGTAATTTTTAAATCATTTAATCGTTTTATAAAAACGTTGAATAATTGGTACAGTACATTTGTATCATATTCAGCACGGTGAGCATCTGCTTCGTTATACTCAATGTTAAATAATTTAGCTACAACCCCAAGCCGATGGTGCAGTATTTTTTCATTAATTGCTCTGGAAAGTTGGAGAGTATCAATAATTGAATTAGAAAGAGGCAAAAAACCATTGGCCACTAATTTTTTATTAATAAAACGGTAGTCGAAGGCAATCCCATTATGTGCTACTAAAACAGTATCTTTAACAAAATTTTGAATTCTTTTTAAAGCTTCAGTAACATTTATTCCTTCATTATCAAGCATTTCATTAGTAATGTTAACTTTATCTAATAAATGAGGTTTGATTGTTTGCTTTGTCTTAACTAAAAATATTTCTTTATCAATAATTTGACCATCACGAACTTTATACCCAGCAAATTCAATTAAATCATCAAATTCATTATATAGACCTGTAGTTTCAATATCGAAAATAACATAAGTTGCTTGATTTAAATCTAGATCAGTTTCATTCTTGACAATTAAATTGTTTTTATTCAAAACATTTAATTCCACTCCATACAATATTTTTAAGTCAGTGTTCTTTGTGTTATTGTAAATTGTTGGATAGTTATGAACATTATATCGATCAGCAATACCAATCCCTTTTCAGCCATGTTGTTTAACTTTATCAACAATTTCTTCTACAGAAGCAATTCCATCAAAGGCTGACATTTTGGTATGCATTAAAACTTCAGAACGTTTGTTTATTTCTTCGTCAAGATAAACAAACTGACTTGGAGCTTTTTTTAATTTTTCAATTTTATTAATTGAGCAAGTTACTTCATTATTGCTATATTTATCCGTTTTAGAATAGCCATCAACACGTACCCAATCATTTAAATGAAAATCGTCTAAATAAGCTTGATTTAATGAACTAGTTTGTTTTTTTAAATACTTGCTTGAATAGTTCCCTTCTTTTGGATTAATAAAAGCAGTACATGATATTGCTGACGAAAAATCAGTAACATCAAAACGATAAATAATATAACCGTTTTTAGTAATTATTCGAGTTGGTTCACTAAAAATTTGTCCTTCGAAGAAAACACGGTCTACTTCGTTAATATAAATGGTTTCAATCTTATTAATTTTGTTAGCATCAATTTTATTTGCTTCACGAGTTGCATTCATTGCAAAATCAGTTTTTTTAACACGTAATTTTGCTTGTGCAATTGCTTCTGTTGTTTGTTTTTTTCTTAAATCGGTATTTTGACGGTTATTATCAAGCTTAAAGTGCAGTTCATTAAAATCAAAACACGCTTCCATTAAAAAATAAATCAAGTCAGTTTTGATACTTTTCAAACTAGTTAATTCCGCATTGGTATAGTATAAAATGGAAATATTACCATTAGATGAACTAAATGATTTTGCATCAAGAATTGACTTAAAAACTTCCGTATCAATTTTTTTACTTTCAAGATAGAATTTGAAATAATCAAATAAATCTTGAGCGGTAAAATCCTTAACTTTACCTTTAAAATAAATATCAAAATTATTATCCTTATCCTTAATTGCTAATGAATAAATCTTTTTGTAAATGTTAACAGGGAGAATTCTTTTAACACTGATATTTAAAAAATAAGTATTTGTGTTTTTATTTTCACCCAATTCAGTGGTAATGCTATCACCTATTGTTTTATATTCATCTTCTGTTATTACTTCGCTAGTTAACAAAAATTCAATTCCAAGATCACTCATATCAAAAGATTATGTTAGTTTAACATATATTATTTATTTATGTTAAAAATAAATAATTTAAATTTATTTACCAACACAAAAATTTTTAAACAGCTCATCGATGAAATCATAATGTTCACTTTTGCCTAATAAATCATTAATGTTATCTAAAACTTGATGCAAAAATGTTATAAACAAATCAATTGGTTGATTTTTTTTAAGTTCACTAATAACCAAGTTTAATAGATCAACACAGTGATTGATTATTTTTACATCATTATCGCTTGGCAGCAAGTCTATGTTGTCAATACTTAAATTTGAATTTAAAGAGTTGATTGCTTCTAACAACGCTTTAATATTCTTATTTTTAGCACTTATTTCAATTCCTTTAAATCGTTTTTGTTTAGCTTTTAAATCTGCTTTGTTTAAAACAATAATGTGTTTTTTATCTTTAACTAATTGATAAATATCCTCATCGTTTTTATCAATTGGTTTAGAATTATCAACTAAGAATAAGACAATTTGTGATTTATCAATATTTTCCTTTGCTTTATTAATACCAATTTTTTCAATTTTGTTATTTGTTTTATGAATTCCTGCTGTATCAATCAAATTGTATGTCAAACCATTAATTTCCACCTCATATTCAAGCGTATCACGAGTTGTACCACTAATTCCACTAACGATTGCTTTGTCTTGATTTAATAATGCATTTAGTAACGAAGACTTACCAACATTTGGTTTGCCAACAATAGCAACATTTATTCCATGCATCAACGGCAATACTTTCAGTGTATTAGCAGTTAATTTTTTTAATCATTTGCTAGCTGTAATTAATTTACTTATGATTGTTTGATTTTTAATATCTGGTAAATCATCAAATTCAGGATAATCAATATTAACTTCAATTTGCCCAATAATTTGGAATAAATCATCAGCAATTTTTTCTAATTTTTGTGCTAATTTATTATCAATTGGGTTACGAGCAATTTTTAGTCCAGTTTCACTATTAGCATTAATAATATTGTTAATGCTTTCAGCCTCTAGTAAGTTTATTTTTTGATTTAAATATGCGCGTTGTGTAAATTCACCTTTTTGGGCTAATACTGCTCCATTTGTAATTAATAAATCAATAATTTTTTTAACAATAAAAATAGACCCATGGCAGCTGATTTCAATCATGTCTTCACCAGTATAACTCTTGGGGGCAACAAATTTAAAAATTAAAACATCATCAACTTTTTTATTATTTTCATCAACGATATTTGTATATTGAATCGTGTGCGTTTTTTTAGTAATTGTTTTATCTGTAATTTTATTAATGATCTCATATGCATCATGTCCACTTAAACGAATTAAATGAATGGCCGATTTCATTAATGGAGTTGATAAGGCAACAATTGTTTTTAAATGTTTCATAAAGATAAAATTTCATTAAAAATTAAAGCTTTAATAGGATTTAAATTTAACTGATTAATTAAATTGAGAATAATTCCTTTTTCATCTTTCACTAAAACCTTAATAAAGCATAAAATTCGTTTAATTTGTAAATAATCAAAACTACGAAATTCTGCTGATAATCCCTTCAATTTAGCAAGATTAGAGTGATTAATAATTAAAGATTGAACAAAATTAGTGCATGTATTAAAAAATCCGTTCTCGAATTCCTTTTCAAATTCACTAAAGTTGTAATATGTTTGATAAATTAACTTAACCTGTTCATTGTTTAACTGATATTTTTTAATTTCATTTTGAAAGTATGTTAAATCAGTTGGCAAATAAATAACTTGACATCGACTAGTAATTGTCGGAATCACTTTTGCAATGTTTCTAGTTGTTAAAATTCCATAAGCATTATCTTGTGGCTCTTCAAGAAACTTTAACAACGAATTTAATGACTGTTTATTAGTTGTTTCAATGCCAAAAATAGTATAAAACTTTAGGTTATCTTTTTCAAAACTGGTTAAAGAAAATTTATTTTGAATTTCAATAATGTTCTCTTTTTTAATATTTTCAATATAACCATTAAAACTAATGTAATCAAAGTATTGATTATTTTTTAATCGTTCAATATCATGCTTATTAGTTAACATTGAACAAAAGAAGTCCTCTATTACTTTTTCTAAGTGGCAAAAACGTGATTCAACAAAAATGATTGAATGTGGTTTATTTTTAGATAAAAGTAATTGTTTTAGCATAACTAACTCACTAGTTTTTTAATGTGATTCATTACTTCATTAACAATTACTGGAATTGTTTGGTTGCCATCAATAACAACCATATTTTTTTCTTTATTATTAGCAATTAATGTTTGGTATCCTTCATAAACTTTTTTATGTAGGTCTTGTTCAAGATCTAATCTGTCTAGTTTGTTCACACGATTCTCATGAATCCGTTGTGAACATATTTCAGGATCAACCATAATAATAAAAACTAAATCAGGCATTACGTTTTGAATAGCAAATTTATTGATGGCTAAAACTTCATTAATACCCAGTTTTCTTGCAAACCCTTGATAAACAAGTGAAGAATGAATATAACGATCACAAATAACAATGTCTTTATCTTTTAAATGAGGTAAGACAAAATCGCTAACATGTTGTGCGCGGCTTGCAGCATAAAGAAGAGCTTCAGCCCGAAAATCAATTTTGTAATCTAAGTGATTCAATAAAATGCGACGAATGTCTTCAGCAATTACATTATTAGCTCCACCAGGTTCACGAGTAAAAACAACATGTTCGTTATAACATTGTTTTAATAACTCATAAACATGGTTTGCAATTGTGCTTTTGCCCGAACCATCTGGCCCCTCAAAAACAATGAAGAACCCTTTACTTAATGTATTCTTCATTATTAAAATATTTTCTTAATTGCTTAGGAATTAAAATGCTTCCATCTTTTTGTTGATAATTTTCCACAACTGCAGCCCATAATCGATCGATTGCTAACCCACTACCATTTAAGGTATGACAATATTCAATTTTGTTATCTT
This sequence comes from Candidatus Malacoplasma girerdii, assembly GCA_000770195.1. Classification (NCBI taxonomy): domain Bacteria; kingdom Bacillati; phylum Mycoplasmatota; order Mycoplasmoidales; family Mycoplasmoidaceae; genus Malacoplasma; species Candidatus Malacoplasma girerdii. The sequence continues at coordinate 499,098 of CP007711.1, forward strand.
TATCTTTATAGCGAAGCATCATGTTTCGTGCTTGGAAATCAACACAGTTACTACAGCTACTAATTTCTTTATAAGCATTATATGAAGGTAATCATACTTCTAAATCATATGTTTTAGCCGAACTAAAGCCCATATCACCAGTACATAAAATAATTCTTCGGTATGGTAATTCTAATGCTTCAAGAATCATTTCGGCATTTCTAGTCATATATTCGTGTTCTTTATATGAATCCTCTTTATTAGAGATAATGACCATTTCAGTTTTATAGAATTGATGTTGACGAATCACACCTTTAGTATCTTTACCAGCACTTCCTGCTTCAGAACGAAAACAGCTAGTATTGCAAGTAAATCGATAAGGCAAATTCTTATAATCCAAGATTTCTCCACTATAGAAGTTAGTCATTTGTACTTCACCGGTTGGACTTAAATACAATCCTTCAGTCATGTGATAAAGATCTTCATCAAACTTTGGTAATTGTCCTGTACCATATAATGCTTCTGGTTTAATAAGAACTGGAGGAAGCAATTCATAAAAACCATGTTCACTATTAAAATCAAGAGTAAAGTTAATTAAAGCACGAATTAATTTTGCTCCCTTTCCTGTGTAAATGTTATATCGTGATCCACATAAACGAATAGCACGAGCTGGATCAAATAATTTTAAACTTTCCCCCAATTCTCAATGGGCTTTAGGACTAAAATCAAAGTTACGTGCTTTCCCTCAACGATGAATTTCTTTGTTGTCATTTTCATCTAACCCCAAAACAACTGAATCGTCAGGAATATTAGGAATTGATAACATGATTTCGCGAATTTTAGCTTCATGTTCTTGTGCTAAAGCTTCAGCTTTTTCAATTTGTAATTTTAAGGTTTTAACTTGATTTTGAATTTTATTTAATTCTTCTTTTTTAGTAGGATTTTTAACAAGCGAAGCAACCTTTTTACTTTCGTTGTTACGAATCTGATTTCAATTTTGAATATCTGTTAAAAGTTTACGATACTTAATATCCAATTCATTGAACTCATCTAGTTGTTCAAAGCGTTTATTACGTTGGCGTAGTTTTTTACAAGTATTGGTAAAATCATTACGCAATAATTTGACATCAATCATAGTATTATATTACTTAATAAAATTATATTATTACTTATAATATAAAACGATATTTATGTCAAACGATAAAATTACGATTACGATTTCAAAGAAGATTTACGATGAAGCTAAATCACTTTGAGAACAATTAAAAAAAGATTCTGTTAAAATGTCATCTGGTTTACCAAATATCATTGAATCAGAAACAGTCGATATCTTTATTGAACGCTTAGCTGAAAATGAAATTCGTTCGCTTAAAGTTTTAAATCGTGTCAATACTAAGATTTTCGATAATTTTTTCAAAGATGGAAAATTAGAAATTAATAAAGAAGAACTAAAAAAAGAGCTTGGTGTTGGAGATAATGAATTAGACATGCTTGAAGAAATGTTTGGTCCTGTTTTTGGCAATAGTAAACCAAATAAAGAAAACAAAAAAAATAAAGAAGATAATAGTGAATTTAAGAACTAATTATGACACAATTAACGGTTGTTTACCATTTATATAAAGGATATGACCATTCATTGAAATCATTAGAAAGTTTAATTAAGCAAAAAGACAAAAACTTTCAAATGATTTTTATTGCTGATGCAGTTGATAAAAAAATTAAAACAATTTTTAGTGATTTTGATTTTAGTCATAATTTTCCAAATGCAATTTTTATTAATATTGAAAATTACTTAGGTCATTCTTATTCATATAATTTTGCAACACAAATTGCTAAAACTCCTTACATATATTTTGCATCAAGCTCATGTGTTTATGAACCAAATTTTATCGAAAAAATTAATCATGCTATTAATGAAGAAAACAGTGATTTAATTGTTTTTGATGAAAAAAATAACCATTTTAAAAAAGAACTAAATATACTAAAAAATGAAAACTACTTAAATGAATTAAAAATTTTAATTAATTCATCACATTTAAATAAGGTTTTTAAGGTTGATTTTTTAAATAAAAATAATATTCGTTGAGTTAACTTTAAACACTATCCGCTAGTTTATTTGTATGAAGTTTATAGCAAGCTAAATACTGTTAAATTTCTTGACGAAGCGCTATTTGCAATTCATACAGCTAAAAAGCCAACATATAACATAGCTGACTTAATTTACCAATTTGAATATTTAAATGAAAAATATGAAAATAGTCCTTTCTATCAAAAATATATTGAACAAATTAAGTATTTAGCTATTCGAACAATTACATTCAAATATTTACGAAAAATTTATCGTAAATATGGTGATGTAAAACATAATGTTTTTAAAAATTCATTTAACTTTGCTTTAAATTATTTAAACGAAAACTATCCAGAATTTAGAAACAATTACTATCTTGATGAAAAACACAACAGCGATGATCCGCTACTAATTAGTTACATTAAAAACTTTTCGAACAGTCGTCATACTATTAATGAATTCAAAAAAATACTAGCTAAATATGATAACTAGTCAACAATCAACAAACAAAAAACCAAGAGTTCGTTATTATCTAGCAAAAGCTAGTGAACGAATTTTTGCACGTTTTGTAGATGCAGTCATAGTTTCATTAATACTAATTGGCTTTTGATGTTTAATATTTTTAACTGATCCTAACTTTAAGGGCACTTTAAATGGATTTTATATATCCGAACCTTTCCGTTACCTAATTTTTTCTTGTATTTACAGTATAGTTTGTCTTAGCTATTTTGTTCTATTGCCTTACTTGTGAAAAGGACAAACAGTTGGTTTAAAAATCTTTAAACTAGCATTAATTAATCAAGTCTTCAGTCATTATTTATGAAATATTATTCGTAAGGAATTTTTCATTTGAATTCTTGGTTTAAGTATCCATTTTATTTTTTGACTATGTTTATTTATTGTTGGTATTGCTGATAGTCCATTAGCTGCAAGTGAATTATTATCGGCTTTATATAAAGGTAAAATTGATATCAGTAATTACAATTATTTGGTGATTATTTTTAGTTCACTTAATTCTTGCTGAGGATTAATCTTTCTAGTTATTATTATTAATACATGTATGCGAAGTCAAAAACAAACATGGCTGGATCGTTTTTCTTCAACTGTCATTGTTAAAACTAATTCAAGTAATTCAAGTGATATTAATAACAATCTAAACAAGAAAAAGAATTCATCATTGCACAATTATTCATTGCCAGGAGTTATAGTATCCAACCCTAACGAAGAAATCGAAACACTAGAAGAATAAATTTAATATGTCGCTAAATTTAAACGAATTAAATAAACAGCAAATTGAAGCTGTTGAACATGTTGACGGGCCAATTTTGGTTGTTGCAGGAGCTGGAAGTGGTAAAACAAAAGTTTTAACATCACGAATTGCTTATTTATTAGATGAAGTTGGAATTCCTGATCAACAAGTTTTAGCTATTACGTTTACTAATCGAGCAGCTGAAGAAATGCGACAAAGAGTTGGTAAATTAATTCAACGCGGAATTAAAACAAGCATTCTTACTTACCATGCTTTGTGTCTAAGAATTTTACGTGAAGATATTGAATATGTTCATGGTAAAAGAGACTTTAATATTTTAGATGTAGAAGATCGTAAACAAATTATTAGCAACATTTATAAAGATTGAAATTTAAATGATGGATTTAGCAAATTAATTAAACCATCATTAATGTTTGATATTATTGATGTTGTAAGTAGTAATGAATGTGCTTTTGAAAGCGATAGCATTTATGTAACATCAATTGAAATTGATGATATAAAACAACATTTTGATCAAATTAGCAAATTAAATCCAAAAGATCAAGAATATGTTATAGGAATTTATCGTGAATACATTAAACGTAAAAAAGAAATAAATGCTCTTGATTACAATGATCTTATTAATGGTGTTTATAAATTATTCAAACACAACGAAGAAATAGTTAAAAAGTGAAAGCGTCGTTTTAACTACATTCTTGTTGATGAATTTCAAGACACTGACTATTTCCAATTTCAAATCTTGCGTTATTTAGTTAACGAAAACCATAATATTTTTGCTGTTGGCGATCCAGATCAAACAATTTATCAATGACGTGGTGCATATGCAGGGATATTTGATGATTACATTAATGCCTTTGCCCCAAAACAAGTTTTACTTGAAAAAAATTATCGATCAACAACTAACATTTTAACTGTTGCTAATACATTAATTGAAAATAATGTTAATAGAATTCCTAAATATTTAATAAGTAATATATCTCAAAATGCACCTGTTATTTACTATGACGGATATAGTTCATCTAATGAAGGCAGTTATATCGCCAAAACAATTACTGACTTAGTAAAAAATAAGAAATACGAATACAATGATATTATGGTCTTGTATCGCAACAATTTCTTATCACGATTTATTGAACGTTCTTTAATTGATGCCGGTATTCCTTATTACATCTATGGTGGCTTTAAATTCTATGAACGAAAAGAAATTAAAGATCTACTTGCATACTTAAAGTTAGTTAATAGTCCTGATGATGAATTGTCATTTATAAGAGTTATTAATCGACCTAAACGGAATATTGGGGAAGAAACAATTCAAAAAATTAGAACTTTTGCGGCCAATAAAAAAATAAACTTCATGGAAGCTATCAAATTAAAGGACGATCCAGAAATTAACTGAAATACAACAAAAATTCATAACTTCTTAACTTTAATGGAAAACATTCGTTTAAAAATTAAAGATAAGAAGATTCATGAAGGTTTAACTTTTATTATTGCTGCAATTCAATATGAAGATTTTATTCGTTCTGAATCTCTCGATAACGTTGCAAAATCACGATTAGATAACATTAAAGAACTTATTGATTCAATTAAAGAATATGAAAATACAAGTGAAGATCCTTCATTGAAAAATTACTTAGATTCAATCAGTCTTTATACTGATTCATCAAGTAATGATGAGCGCTATAAAAACAAAAATACTGTTAGTTTAATGACAGTTCATTATGCCAAAGGAACCGAAAGAAAAGTTGTTTTTTTTTCAGGTTTATATCAAGGTGTTTTACCAAGCAACCGTTCACTAGAAAAAAATGAAGTTGAAGAAGAAAGAAGAATTGCTTTTGTTGCAATAACTCGAGCTAAAGAATTACTTTATTTAACTACTAATCACGGTAGTATGCCTAAACCATCATTCCCGAGTCAATTTATCAATGAAATTGGTCACAACAATTTCCAAACAGTTCAATCTTCATACCAACCAACTAGTGATTTAGATTTAAATTGGTTTGATAGTAGTAAATCAAATGACTTTTCATCAATGTACAGTAAAGAGAAAACTAATCAATATCATGTTGGTGACAACATTGTTCATACTTATTTTGGTAAAGGAATTGTTGTTGAAGTAGTTAACGATATGATCACCATTATGTTTGCGAAACCTCACGGTAAAAAAACACTAGTTGCAAACCATAAAGCAATTAAAAGAATTTTAAACTAATTAGGTAGAAAAGATAAAAATTAAAATGAAAATTTTATTTATTGGGGATGTATTTTCTAAAATCGGTCGAAAGGCAATTGCAAATGAATTACCAAAATTAATTAAAAAGAAAAAATTAATTTTGTTATTGCTAATGTTGAAAATTGCACTCACGGAAGAAGTATTAATATTCGTCATTACAATTATCTGAAGTCGCTTGGTGTTGACTTCTTTACCATGGGTAACCACACGTGAGAAAATGACCAAATTTTTGATATCTTAAAGCAAAACGATATCGTTCGTCCGCTAAACTTAAAGAAAACGTGTTCTTACTATAAAGATGGAGTAGGAACACAAGTTGTTGAAGTCAATAAGAAAAAAATTCGCATTACTAATTTGCTAGGTTTAAGCACTTCAGCTAAAAACGTGCAATCTAATCCATTTTTGGTAATGGATAAATTATTAATAAAAATTAAAAACAATAAAGAAGATATACATATTGTTGATGTTCATGCTAATGCTACTAGCGAAAAAAATGCTTTCTTGTGTGCTTATAATAATCAAGTAAGCGCTATTGTCGGCACACACACACACATTCCTACTACTGATGCCAAAATTATGAATAATACTGCTTATATTACTGATATTGGTATGACAGGACCAGCCGAAGGAATTATTGGCGCTAATCCTAAAACTATTTTGCAAATGTTTCGTGAAGAAGTAAAACACTTTAAATTAGAGCCAATGACTGGTAAATACCAATTTTGTGCAGTTTTAATTACCTTTAATAATAAAACTAATAATCCAACAAAAATTAAGCAGATTTATGTTATGGAAAAATAATAATGTTGTTTTATAAAAAGATAAAGAAAACTTTCTTAATTTTTAATGCTTTTTAATATATATTAAACCAATTAATAAGTTTATGGTCAAAAATGAAAATAAAATTCCTTTCCAAAAAACACGCATAAGTAATTCAATTGTTATTGGTGGAATGATTGCATTTGGAAAATCAACATTAGCGCAACAATTATTAAAACATTATAAAAACGCTGTATTTATCCCTGAATTAGATCCACAAGATGATTTATGGCCATTGTTACTAAAAAAGATGTATCAACGTGATAATGATAATCTTTACGCTTCATTATTTCAGTTATATTTCATGATTAAGCGTTTTGATCGCTATAAAGATGCAATTCGTAAACATGAATTTACTATTTTTGATCGTAGTATTTTTGAAGATTGATTATTTGCTAAAGAAAATTTAAATAACCCATTTTTATTCAATTACTATGAAGGGACATTCTTAGGAATTTGCAACCAAACTATATATCATTATGGTATCCCTAAGCTATATGTTATTTTAGATGGAGATTGAGAGCTATTTAAAGAACGATTATTTAAAAGAAACCGTCAAGTAGAAATTGAAAATTTCCAAAAGAATGAAATTTATTTCCATCGTTTGTTAAATCAATACACAAGTTTCTTAGTTGATACATGTAAAAATTTTGGTATTGAATACATTGTTGTTGATGCAAAACTACCTGCAGAAACTAAAATTAAAATGGTTGTCGATAAATTAAATGAAATTAATAATCGCAAAAAAGAATATTAATTTCTTTTTATTTAGGGGTTTAGTTCAACGGTAGAATTAAGGTCTCCAAAACCTCAGATATGGGTTCGATTCCTATAACCCCTGCCATATAACATTTAAAGATATTTATATTAACCAGTTAATATATAACACACAATACTGGTATATAAATATCTTTATTTACATAAATAAAAGAATTGCTTAATTTTTGCTAAACTATTAATGTATGTCAAAACAAAAAATAGCTTCTGCTGAGCTAGTCAGCAGTAGTTCCGAAAAAGCCGGAACTAATGGTGTTGACAAGAATAATTTAACCATTAAAACAAATGCTTCTGGTAAAGAAATAGGTCAACAAATTTGAGCCGTTGCTGATAAATTAAGAGGGGCTGTTGACTCGTGAGATTTTAAACAATATATATTTAATTTTATTTTCTATAAGGCTTGTAGTGATTTAATAGTAAAAAATTTTAATCATCCTAGTTATAGAAAAAATATTAAAAAATATTTTAATGTTGAAAGATATGAAGACATTGAGTGATCTTTTGATGAAAAAAAATACTCAATAGAAGAACTAGAGAAAAAACTTTACGATGCTGATATTGTTGATGTTGAACAACAAAAAAATGAAAAAATTTTCCTTCTTCCTCATATGCTTTTTAACAACGTTTGTAAAAATGCAGAAAAATATGGAGAAGAAATTATTAATGTTGTTGAACAAGTTTTTAAATATTTAAATAACTGTAAAATTTTAAAAGGAATGTTTGCTAATTTTGATTTTGATAATGCTAGATTAGGAAATAAACCATGAGAAAGAAAAAACAAAATAATAAGTATTATCGAAGAATTAAATAATATTGACTTTCATAATTATCACAAAAATAGCAACGTTAATGTAGATCCATTAGGTGATGCATTTGAATTTGTAATGTCAATGTATGCTAGTAACGGTGGCAAGAGTGGTGGTGAATTTTATACACCACAAAAAGTATCAGAATTGCTTGCTAGACTTGCAACTGCAAACAAAAAAGAAATAAAAAATGTATACGATCCAGCTTGTGGTTCAGGTTCACTATTATTAAAAATTAATCAGTTAAAAAATGAAGGTGAAATAGAGTTTGCAGCAGAAGGTAATACGATTTTTTATGGTCATGAAATAAATTTAACAACATCTAACTTATGTCGCATGAACATGATCTTACATAATGTTCCTGTTAATAGTTTCAAAATTGCTTGTATGAATACTTTATTATCGGCAAAAAATCCTGAAATTTTTTCTTTCGATCAAGAAATTGATGTTATTGTTTCTAACCCTCCTTATTCAATCAAATGAAAATGAAAGGGTGTTCATCAAATTGAAAGTGATATACGTTTTAGTCCAAACGGCTCATTGCCATATGCACCTGAATCAAAAGCAGATTTAGCATTTATAATGCATTCATTACATTATTTAAACAACAATTCTGGAACTGCAGCCATTGTTTGTTTTCCTGGAATTTTTTATCGTGAAGGGGCTGAGCTTGAAATTCGTAAATATTTAGTTGTTAATAATTATGTTGATGCAGTAATTTCCTTACCTAGTAATTTGTTTTTTGGAACAAGTATATCAACATGTATTTTAATTTTGAATAAAGGAAAGAAGGATAAAAACATTTTATTTATTGACGCAAGTAATTATTTTGAAAAAGGAAACAATAAAAATGTTTTAAGAGATGAAGATATTAGTTTTATTGTTGATCTTTATAAAAAACGTAAGAATTCAGAAACTTCTTATTTAGCAACACTTGAAGAGATTGATAAAAACAAATATAACCTAACCCCAAGTCGATATGTTGTTAATACAAAAAAAGAAGTGATTGATATTATTAAACTTGAAGAAGAAATTAAAAGAATTACAGCACGTTCTAATCAATTAAGAAAAGAACTAGATGAAATTCTTGATAAAGAACTTCGTGGTTTATTAAAAGAATTAGGAAAAGAAGACCAAATGCCTAAGAAAAATTAATTGTTATGAAAAAGATGAAATTTAGTGAAGTGTTTAGTTGTTTTGAAGGAATCAATTTAAGCAAATGTAAGCTAGTAAATAAAGAAAATGGTGTTGGTGTTTTATCAATTAAAAACACAAATTTTGACACTAACAAAATCAATTTAAATAAATGCGTTTATATTAATATGCAAAATGATAATCATTTTTTAAAAAAGTACGATATCTTGATTGATGTTAAAAATATTTGTTTAGGAAATGTTTTTCAAATTAAAGAAGATTTAAATTATTTAATTGATAACTCGTTTATAATTTTACGCCCAAAAAATGTTGATTCTTCTTTTTTGTTCCACTTTTTGTCATCTGAAAATTTCATCAATCAATTAAAAAAACAACTTAATGTTTCAAACAGTAAAAAAATAACAATTAGTGCTTTAAATAATATTGATATTCAATTACCTTCAGAAGAAATTCAAAATAAAATTGCCAATGTGCTGGATGCAATTAATGAATTAAAGTTTTCAGTTGCTGATGAATTATGTGCTCGAAAATCTCAATATCAACACTATTCAAAAATTTTATTAAGTTTAAATTCATTGAATGGTTCAATGTGAGAGCAATCTAATCCACACACACACACACAGTTGAAAAAGAAATAGATTAAATATAGTTCCTTGTTTTGATTACAAAATCAGAAACACTAAAAATTATTCTGATATTTTTAACTTTAATAAACAAATATTTGTCTTAATTAAAGATTTCAATCAATTGATTATTAATGAAATAAATATTAGAAATAGCCAATATAAGCATTATTCAAATTTACTTTTTAAATTTTAAATTCTATGGATATCAAGTGAGTTAAATTAAGTGAAGTTTTTGAAATTCAACGTGGTAAAAGAATTACTAAGGAATGAATGAAATTTCATCCTGGTAAATATCCTGTTTATTCAGCTAAAATTACTGGTGATTTAGTTATGGGATATATCGATCAATATTTATTTGATGGCGAATATTTATTAATTTCTTCATACGGTGAAGCTGGAAACGTTTCTTATGTAAAAAATAAATTTTGAGCGATTGATAGTGCAACTCTGTTAAAAAATAAAAACTCAAATAGATTTAACATTAAATTTTATATGCATTATTTAAATTTAGTTGCTAAAAATTATGTAAATACAGCAGCAACTCCACCTTCATTAACTCCAAAGGTTATTGCAAATATATTAGTTCCACTAATTCCTATTGACCAACAAAACCGTATTGCATCGGTTTTGGATACAATCGCCGAGCTTAAAGCCGAGCTTAAAGCCGAGCTTAAAGCCGAGCTTAAAGCCGAGCTTCGCGCGCGTGATAAGCAAAACAAGTATTACCAAGAACACCTATTAAGTGAAGAGTCTTTAAGTGGGAAGCTTTGAGGATTTAAAGAGGAAATTATTAAATACGTGAAACTTTCTGAAGTTTTTGAAATTCAACGTGGTAAAAGAATTACTAAGGAATGAATGAAATTTCATCCTGGTAAATATCCTGTTTATTCAGCTAAAATTACTGGTGATTTAGTTATGGGATATATCGATCAATATTTATTTGATGGCGAATATTTATTAATTTCTTCATACGGTGAAGCTGGAAACGTTTCTTATGTAAAAAATAAATTTTGAGCGATTGATAGTGCAACTCTGTTAAAAAATAAAAACTCAAATAGATTTAACATTAAATTTTATATGCATTATTTAAATTTAGTTGCTAAAAATTATGTAAATACAGCAGCAACTCCACCTTCATTAACTCCAAATGTTATTGCAAATATATTAGTTCCATTACCATCATTAAAAATCCAAAACAAAATTGTTGCCATTATGGATAAACTTGAATCACTAATTAATAGTGTTAATGGTGATATCCCAGTTGAAATATCAACTCGAGAAGACCAATACAAATATTATTCAGAATTGTTATTAGAACAATAATAGGAGAGATTATGGATTTAATAAAAAAAGATACAGAAATAATAAACGAATTAAATGTAAACAGTGAAGAAGATTTTGAAGTCAATAGAGTAATTAAGTATTTAACTAATGATCTTAATTACAATTTTTTAAAAAATTGTCATAACAAAGAAAAATTAGTAGAAAATTTAAGACATCATCTTGAAAGACTTAACAATGATTCTCACAGATTTAATGAGGATGATTGAACTGAAATATTGAAAAATATTAGAAATATGAATTCTCAATACGATCGTGTTCTTTCATTTAAAGAAGGATATTTACAAAGCAATATTAAGTTCAAAGATTATAATGGTAATGAACAAAGATTAAAAGTTGTTGATTTTAAAAATATTGAAAACAATATTCTTGATGTTGCTAGACAAGTTAGAAGTGAAAATAACGATAAGGTTTTTGATGTTCTTATTTTGTTAAATGGGTTCCCTTTTTGTTTGATGGAGCTAAAATATGAAAAAGACTTATGGAGTGCGTATTATCAAATTGATCACGAATACAAAAACGAAATAAATAACGATGCTTTCTTCCGTTTTATCTCTGTTTTTGCTTGTGTAAGACCTGAAGAAGCAAGATATTATTCAAATATCGAGCAAAATGAAAAGAATAGCGCTGGTGTTAGAAGTGATTTTAATTTCACTAATCTATGGCTTGATGAAAAAAATAAAGACAAGATTAAATTTATTGATTTTGCAAAGGCTTTTTTAAATAAAAATGAAGTTCTAAATATCTTAAAAAGATATTTAATGTTTGATTGAGATGCAAACAAAATAAAACATTCTCTTCTAATAATGAGACCTTATCAAATACATGCAATGAATAAAGTTTTAGGGCTTGTTAATCAAGCTTTATCTGAAAATTTTTCAAAAAAGACTTATCGTGGCTATGTTTGGCATTCAACGGGAAGTGGAAAAACAATTACCTCGTATAAAATTGCTGAAACTATCGTAAATGAGGCAGATAAGTTTAATGACATAGAAAAAATAATATTTGTTGTCGATAGAACAGAATTATTAAATCAAACGTATGACAGATTTTGTACTTTTTCTAACTCTACGAGAAAAAAACCAAAAATTAAAAATTTATACACATATATTCCATCCAATCAACGAGAATTTATTGTTACAACTATTCAAAGTCTCAATAAATTTTGTAAGTCTGATTATTTTAAAAAAAATAAGGACAAAATAGATAGTAAGAAAATTGTTTTTATTTTTGATGAATGCCACAGAACTCAAAATGGACAAATGCATGAAAGAATTAGAGATTCTTTTAAAAATAAAGTTTTTGTTGGTTTTACCGGTACACCTTATTTTGGGCCTTCGAGAAATAATGAATTATTAACAACAAAAGAATTATTTGGTGATGAATTACATAGATATACATCATTTGAAGCCCTGAGAGATCATAAAATTTTACCATCACTACCGATTTACAAAAAAACATATAAAAATGTTGCTATTTCATCTAGTCAAAGACATACATATAAGTGAATAGAAATTAACGCGAACACAATACTTAAAAAGTTTTATACTTTAACAAAAAAAGACGGTAATTATACAAATGAAGAAGATTTTCATAAAGCTGGATATAACGCAATGCTAGTGGCTCCAAGTGTTGATTCTGCTATTCGCTATTATCAAGAATTGATGAAAATAATATCTAAAGATTCAAAATACAATTTTTTGAAAATTGCTTGTGCATATTCCGTTAGAAAACCAAAAGAAAATGTTAAGAATTCAGAATATCAATTTTATCGTACAAAAGATGCTGAACATCAAATTGAAAAAAAATCACAAATATCACTGTCTGATAGAGAATTTGACAAAGTTACTGTTGATATGATCAAAAATTTTAATTCATATTATTTTCCAAATTACGATGGCGTGTCGATTGAACACGATAAATATATAAAAGATGTATCTAACGCTTTTAAAAATAAAAAAATAGATCTATTAATTGTTTGTAATATGTTTACTACTGGATTTGATGTTCCAAAATGTAACACAATTTTTATAGATCGCAAATATGAAGAAGAAATGCATCTTTTCCAGACTATATCAAGAATAAATAGAATTGCAACCGCTAAAGAATGTGGATTTGTCTTCTTTTTTGATCATCAAGAAGATTTCTTTATAAGAACATTCCTGAAATATTCTGATTGCTCATTAAAAGAATTAGAAAGTGTTTACAAATCATTTAATGACTGATATTCAATTGGATTTGAAAATGAATGTGGGAATTATTATCAAGAATCCTATTCAGAAATTGTTAATAAAGTATTCAAATTTTTAAAAAATGGAGAATTTGAATGAAAAGAATGAGATAAAGAAGATATTAAAAATTTCTTTAATTATTCTAATAATTTATTAAAGATAAGAAGACATCTTAAAGTTTATGATGAATATGATGAAAAAAAGGATCCCTTAAATAATGAATGAATTAAAAAAATTATAGGAGCTCGTCTTGGAATTCAATCTGAAAACAAGAAGAAAAGGATTACTAAAAATTATTCAGATGCTTCACTTGATTCATTTATTTATCATAATACAGATGAGTTTAGCGATAGTGAAGCAGAAAAAAAGAGAAATTTAATGGATTACTCTTGATTAAAAAAATATAAAAGTAAGATTGAGAAACAATTAGCTAAAAAAACTAATTACACAAGGGACGATTATGATAAAGAATGTGAGACTATTATTAATGAACGTGTAAAACCTGAAGCATTGAATAAATTAAATGAAATTTTTAATTCATTTGAAATTAAAGATATATATAAAAAAGATTTTTACAGTTATGTTATTTTTGTCTTAGATGGAAATGAATTAACAGATAATGAATATATCAATAACAGACATATGGATAAAATGTTTGAAAATAATGAACAACCATCTGCTCGTGATAAAAAGAGAGAGTTGTGTTCAAAAATTCTTGCATGAAAAGATGAATATGAAACTGTACCAGATATTATTAGTTTTATTAAACTTCAAAAAATTTCATCTAGTCTTATTTAATAATTAAATATATTTCTATACTATTTACTACTAGATAAATAATGAAGTCTAAAAGTAAATATTTCATTGATATTGTTCATAAAGAAATTACCTTTGATGAAAACAACCGTTGGATGTTAGATTTAGTTAATTCTGTTGAATTTCAACGCCTAAATTACATTCGTCAACTAGGAACTTCATCATACGTTTTTCCGTGTGCAACCCATACACGTATGGCACATAGTCTTGGTGTATATTGTTTAGCTAATCGTGTTATTAATAATTTAGCTAAATATGGAATTCAAATTCCTGAACATGATAAAAAAGTGCTAATTTCTGCTGCACTTCTACATGATTTAGGACACGGCCCGAATTCACATGCATTTGAAGAATATACAGGAATTAATCATGAAGTTTATACTAAACAAATATTGTTAGATAGAAAAACACAAGTTCACCAAATACTAAAAAACAATGGTGTTAATCCTTCTGATGTTGTTGACATTTTGAATGGTCATACTAACTACCAATGAATTGGTAGCATTATTGAATCACAATTAGATGTTGACCGTATGGATTACTTACTGAGAGATAGTCACTATACTGGAGCAGTGTATGGGCAAATATCTTTATCCATATTAATTAAAACAATTGATGTAGTTGACAACAAATTATGTTTTCATAAAAAAGGAATTAGTGAAGTAGAAAACATGCTAATCGGCCGATATTTAATGCATTCGAAAATTTATAACCATAAATTTAGTATCGGTATTGATATGACGCTTAAATCAATCTTTAATCGTTTTAAAGATTTATATAAAAATGGTTATCAATTTAAAGACCAATTTAAACTGATTAATACTTTTAAACCATGATTGGAAGATAAGCAGTTTACTACTAAAGAATTTTTAACACTAGATGATAATCTATTTAATACATTAGTTAAATCATTAAGTTATGAAGATGACTATGTATTAAAACGATTGACTAATGCTTATTTTCGACCAAATAAGATTAGTGTTAAAACTTTAGAAAAAAAATCGTCAGTTAAGAAAATTAAGGATGATGAAAAATACTTTAGGATTTATTATCAAACTAAAAAAGTTAAGTTGTATAACGCTAAAGAGCAACCGATCTACATCTATGATGATAATGATCAAAAATTAAAAGAATTATCAAAAATTAGTGTCATTATCAATAAATTACAACATTTAGAATGAAGTGGTTCATTCTTAATTGAAATTAATGAATAATTAGTTTTAGTTACATAACTTTTGCGCTTAAAATACTAAAAATTAGTGTTTTGGTAGTAAAATATACGTAAATTACATAACTTTTACGCTTAAAACATCAAAAATTAGTGTTTTAATAGTAAAATATATGTAAATACATCGTTTTTTACTATTGATATGAATAAAATCATTAGAAGAGATACATATTTACAGAAACTGTTTGCTTTTGATGAAACTACATCGATAAAAATCATTACTGGCATTAGAAGAGTTGGTAAGTCATTTTTAATGAATAATTTATTTTACTACGAATTAATTAATAAAGGTATTAGCAAAAACAATATTATTAAGTTTTCTTTTTATAATGATCTTGATAAAATTCAAGATAAATATGTCAATAATGGAATTGTAAGATTGTTTGAATTCAAAAAATATATTGAAGAACAAATTAAGCTAACAAATAAAAATGAACGAATTTATTTATTGCTTGATGAAATCCAACAACTTGAAGATTTTCAAACATTTCTTCAATGATTTATTGGTAAATATGAATATAGCGTTTATGTAACAGGAAGTAATTCCCGTTTTTTATTATCAGATATCGACACTAATTTTAGAGGTAGAAGTATAGTAATTCATGTATATCCATTATCTTTTAGTGAGTACTTAAGTGCTTTCGATAATCCAGATTTTAATAAATTGTTAAATGAATATTTAATTTATGGTGGTCTACCTGAGCTTACGTTTATCAGAGCTCATGAAAATAAAATAAATTATCTAACAAACTTGATAAAAACTATTTACTTATTAGATTTAATTGAAAAAAATAAACTTGAAAGCATTAATCAAAATGACACAGAAGAATTAATTAAATTTATTGCGTCTACATCTGGAAATGATATACGGTTTAAAAAAATAATTGATTCATGACAATCAATTAAAAAAATTAAATTAAGATACGATTCTATCCACAAATTCATTAAAGGTCTAACTAACGCTTTTTTAATTGAAGATGTAACTCAATATAACTTAAAAGGTAAAAAGAATGTTAATTCTGTTCATAAATTTTATTTCCAAGATTTAGGAATTAAAAATGCTTTTCTAGGCTTCGATAAAATTGATCAAGGTAAAAACCTTGAAAACTTTATTTATAACGAATTAAGAAACTCTGGCTATGAAGTTAAATTTGCCAAAGTACTAAAGCGTGAAGGCACAAAAGACAAAGAATACGAAATAGATTTTCTTGCTAATAAAATAGATATTAAAATGTATCTTCAAGTTTCTTATGAAATTAATAATTTAGAAAAATTAGACAAAGAAACTAAGGTTTTTAACTTCATTAAAGATACTTACGAAAAGATTTTATTAGTTAAGAATTTTGAAGTTAATGATATTTATCAAACTAATGATAAATACTTAATTTGAAATATTGAAAAATTCTTAAAAGAAAAATAAAAATATATTTAATATTTAAATCTTTAAAATATAAAGACTACTTATAATGGAACAAAATAAAATCCGTAACTTCAGTATTATTGCTCATATCGATCATGGTAAATCAACATTAAGTGACCGAATTATTGAACTTACCCGTGGATTAGAAAAAAGAGAAATGCAAGACCAAGTTCTTGATTCTATGGATATTGAACGTGAACGTGGTATTACTATTAAATTAAACTCAGTATGTTTAACATATAAAGACCCGCGTGATCAAACTGAATATATGTTTAACTTAATTGATACTCCAGGTCACGTAGATTTTAATTATGAAGTAAGCAGAAGTTTAGCTGCATGTGAGGGCGCTTTATTAGTTGTTGATGCTACTCAAGGTGTACAAGCACAAACTATTGCTAATACTTATTTAGCAATTGGCAATAATTTAATGATTATTCCTGTTATTAACAAAGTTGACTTACCAATTGCTAATGTAGAAAATACTCAAAAGCAAATTGATGATCTAATTGGCAAAACTGGTGTAATTAATTTAATTTCAGCTAAAACTGGATTAGGTGTGGAAAGTTTAATGCAAAATATTGTTGATTTAATTCCACCACCAAACGGAGATATTAATAAACCACTACAAGCATTAATTTTTGATTCATATTATGACTCATATCGTGGTGTTGTTTGTTTTGTTTCCATTAAAAATGGCAGTATTAAAGTTGGACAACATATTAAAATGATGGCTAACAACAAAGATTTCGTTGTTAGTGAAATTGGAATTAAGACCCCTAAAATAAAAAACTTAGATCAATTAATTGCTGGTGAAGTTGGTTGAATTAGTGCCAATATTAAAACTGCTAAAGATATTGCAGTTGGTGACACCATTACTGGCTTTGAAAATCCATCTTCATCTCCACTTCCAGGTTATAAAAAGGTTTTACCAATGGTTTATTGTGGAATGTATCCAGTTGATAATTCTAAATATGCTGAGCTTAAAGAAACCATGATTAAAATTTCTTTAAGTGATTCGTCATTAACTTACAAATATGAAACAAGTGCTGCACTTGGTTTTGGAATTCGCTGTGGTTTTCTAGGATTGTTACACATGGATGTTATTCAAGAGAGAATTAAACGTGAATATAAAATCGATTTAATTCTTACACCTCCAAGTGTTGAATATGAAATTTTAAAAACGAATAATGAAGTAATTAAAATTAATAACCCTACTGAATTACCAGATCGGACATTCATTAAAGAAATTCGAGAACCATTTGTGAAATTAGAAATTATCACTCCTGAAGAATATATTGGTCCGTTAATGACATTAAGTCAAAATCATCGTGGTGTTTATCAAAATCTAACTGTTGTTGATGCTAACCAACGCAAACTTGAATATATTATTCCTTTAAGTGAAATTATTTATAACTTTTTTGATAACTTAAAAGTTGTCAGCCGCGGATATGCTTCAATGAGCTATGAATTTTTAAATTACGAAAAAAGTGATTTAGTAAAAGTTGATATTCTTTTAAACAACAAAAAAGTTGATGCTTTAAGTCTAATTGTTCATAAATCAATTGCTTATGAAAAAGCGAAAAAACTTTGTGAACGTTTAAAAAAATATATTCCGCGTCAACAATTTGAAGTACCAATTCAAGCAGCAATTGGTGGAAAAATTATTGCTCGAGAAACAATATCAGCAATTTATAAAAATGTTCTTGCTAAATGTTATGGTGGCGATGTTAGCCGTAAAAAGAAGCTACTTGAACAACAAAAAGAAGGTAAAAAACGTTTAAAAATGATTGGTCAAGTTTCCATTCCTCATGATACTTTTATCAAAATTTTAAATGATGATTAAATAACTATTTAAATTAAATATTTCTATTATTTTAAAATGTTTAAGTATAATTTTTAAACATCTGGCCACATAGCTCAGCGGTAGAGCAACCGGCTGTTAACCGGTTGGTCACAAGTTCGATCCTTGTTGTGGCCGCCATAAGGCCTGTTGGTGAAGTGACTTAACACACACGCCTTTCACGCGTGCATTCATGGGTTTGAATCCCGTACAGGTCACCATCATAGGAGTGTTAGCTCAGCTGGGAGAGCATCTGCCTTACAAGCAGGAGGTCGGGGGTTCGAGTCCCTCACACTCCACCATAAATTTAATCCACTGTTGTGGATTTTTTTATTTTTATTTTTTAATGCCTATTTATAATTTATAAATAAATGAGTAGAAACTTTGAATTCTGATTAAAACAATTAAGAAAAAATATTATCAACCAAGATTACTATATTGATTTTGCTAAAAATCAAAATTTTATTCAAAATAAACTAGATTATTTTAAAACCGAAATCATTTTATTAAATCAATTACTAACTAGCGACAATAAAGAAAAACTATTTTTAGAAATATTAAAACAAAATAGAAACATTCTTGCTGTTATTAGTTTTATTTATTCTCTTCGAGATAATGTTGCCTATTTAGAAATTCCAAACAATGGAATTAAAAAATTGGATTTTGATACTTTTACTAATAATGATGAAGACTATCTTTATTTCTTAAAACTTAGTGGTTTCTTCACTTTTATTGAATTAGTTAAATTAACAAGTTTTTATGACGTTATTATTGGTGTAGGCTTTGGTATTGATACAAATGCTAGAAAAAATCGAGTTGGTAAAGCAATGGAATGAATTATTTATCAGCATTTAATTAAAGCAGGTTTTAATGTTGCTAAACAATGTTCATTATCAACAATTGAAAAAGCCTTAGGATATAAATTTAGCAACGATCTTTCTAAAAGTATTAAGAAGTTTGATTTTGTGATAAGCACAGGCAATTCATATTATGGAATCGAAACTAACTTCTATCAATCATCTGGTTCCAAATTAAATGAAATTGCTAGAAGTTATAGAACTATTTATAACGAAACAAAAAACATTCCAAATTTCAAATTTATTTGAATTACTGATGGATGTGGTTGGTTACACAATAAAACTGTTCTAAAAGAAACATTTGATGTTTTTGACAACATATACAATCTAAAAGAACTTGAAGACGGTGTTCTTAACAAAATCATTAAATAATTTTTGTATTTAAATACAAAATATATAATGCAAATATGATTATTGAAACGTTTGCTAATAATTTGCGCTACTACCGTAAAAAACAAAATTTATCACTTAAAGAATTAGCCAAAATCAGTAATATTGATTGTGCTCAAATTTGTCGAATAGAACAAGGTAAATTAAACATTACAATCGCTTCTGTTGAAAAACTCTCAAAAGCTTTAAACCTTCCTATTTCTCATTTTTTTCTTAATCCTAAAAAAGAATTAAATCCTTTTGTTAAATGAGCTGGAGGAAAAAGACAAATTTTAGGTAAATTAAGAAAATTAATGCCTAGTGAATTTAATAATTACTTTGAACCATTTGTCGGTGGAGGGGCATTGCTTTTTGATATTCAGCCAACACACGCTTTCATTAATGACTTAAATGGAGAATTAATTTCAGCATACAAATGTTTTAAAAATAAAAAATGTTTCTTAAAACTTAAAAAAATGTTAAAAGAACACGAGTCAAATCATAATGAAAATTATTTTTTAAAAATTAGAAGTTTAGATCAAACTGAATCTTTTAATTCTTTGCCTAATGAAGTTAAAGCAGCACGAATGATTTATTTGAATAAATCATGCTTTAATGGATTATATCGAGTAAATAGTAAGGGGTTTTTCAATGTTCCAAGCAATAAAAAAGAAAAAATTATTACTTTTGATGAAAACAACTTTAATAATATTTACGAATATTTTAAAAACAATCAAATTGAAGTAACATCAGTTGATTTTGAAAAAGCTGTTAATAAAGCCAAAAGCGGTGATTTTGTTTATTTCGATCCACCTTATGATGTAATTAAAAAAGATACTTTTACTTCATATACTAAAAATGAATTCAATAAAGATGAACAAATTCGGTTAGCTAATGTATTGAAAAAACTTAGTAAAAAAGGTGTAAGGGTAATGCTTTCTAATCATAATACACCATTAATTCAAAAACTTTATCATGGTTTTAATTTTCACTACGTTCAAGCCAAAAGGATGATTAATTCCAATGGATCTAAGCGTGGTCCAATCGTTGAAGTAATTATTACAAATTACTAAACAAATATTATTTATTAATATATAAATATAAGCTACAATATTATTTAAGGAGAATTTATAAACATGAAAAAATACATCTGTGAATTATGCGGATACGTTTATGATGAAGAATCTGGTGATGCTGATCACAAGATTCCTGCAGGAACTAAATTTGCTGATTTACCATCTGATTTTATGTGCCCTTTATGTGGTGCAGGAAAAGAATCTTTCTCTGAACAAAAATAAACTAAATTTTAAATATGTTTAAAGTTAAAAATAACATTTATAGTGTTGGGGTACTTAACCCTAATTTACGAATCTTTGATATTGTAATGTGTACTGAATTCGGTACTACTTACAACTCATATTTAATTAAAGACCCTAAGGGCAACGTTTTAATTGATACTGCCCATCGAACATTTAACAAAGAATTTTTTGATCACGTTAAAGAAGTTTGTAGAACTAATGAAATTAAATATTTAATCGTTAATCACTGTGAACCAGATCATTCTGGATCAATTCGTGATTTAATTCAAACAAATCCTAATATTGAAATTTATTGTTCACAAGCTAGCAAAAAATTTCTTGAAGGAATTACTAATTTAAATAATTTAAAAATTCATGTTGTTAAAGATAAAGAAACGCTAAAACTAGCGAAACATACTTTGCAATTTGAAATTGCTCCATTTTTACATTGACCTGATTCAATGTTTACTTATGTTGTTGAAGAAAAAGTTGTCTTCACTTGTGACTTTTTAGGAAGTCACTACTGTGAACCACAAATGATTGATAGTAAAATTACTTATCCTGATTCTTACTTCAAAGCATTAAAATATTATTATGATGCAATTTTTGGGCCATTTAAACCTTGAGTTAAAGCTGGTCTAAAGAAATTAAAAGCATTAGATATTGAATATGCTTGTACTTCTCACGGTCCAATTTTAACGAAAAAAGGTTTATATCCAAAAATTCTTGATTTATACGAAGAATGAAGTGAACCAAATGCTAAAAGCAATATTGTTCCAATTTTCTATGTATCAGCGTATGGATGCACAACCAAAATTGCTGAAAGTATCGCTAAAGGAATTAAACAAGCTGGATATACACCAAAACTATATGATGTCATTTATCATTCAGCTGAAGAACTATCTGCTGCATTAAATACATGTGATATGTTCTGTGTTGGTAGTCCAACACTAAATAGAAATGCCCTTCCACCAATCTGAATACTATTAGCTGGTATTGACGCAATTAATATGCGTAAAAAGAAAGCTTTTGTATTCGGAAGCTATGGATGAAGCGGTGAAGCTGTTGACTTAATTAGCAGTTATTTAAATAAACTAGAAATTGCTACACCAGCAATGATGAAAATGAACTTTGTTCCAACTGAAAAAGACCTTGAAGCTGCTACTAAATTAGCAGTTGAATTTGCTAAGTAATTATGGAAAAA
This sequence comes from Candidatus Malacoplasma girerdii, assembly GCA_000770195.1. Classification (NCBI taxonomy): domain Bacteria; kingdom Bacillati; phylum Mycoplasmatota; order Mycoplasmoidales; family Mycoplasmoidaceae; genus Malacoplasma; species Candidatus Malacoplasma girerdii. Next base: position 521,435 of record CP007711.1, read on the forward strand.
AATAAAACCAACGAACTTGAACGAATTCAAGTAGAAGATACTCAGGTAGTTTCAGTTGATAATTTAAATTTATCGAATGATTTAACTGAAAACGATATTAATCAAATGTCAGTTGAAGAAATTAACTATGCATTAGAATTTGAAAATCATGATCCGTTGGTTGTTTCCTTACTGAAAAAAGCACTAAAGAATAAAAAATAAAATGTTTACCAACATTTGTTGTCATTCATATTATTCGTTTTTGATGTCATCACTTACAGTTGATGACATTATTAATTTTGCGTTGATTAACAAGAGTAAATATGTCGTTCTAACTGATTTTAATGTTATGTATGGGGCAATTGAATTCTATAACAAAGCTATTGCCAACAATTTAAAACCAATTATTGGTTTACATATTAAGTATGATAATCGAGATCTTTATTTAATTGCTAAAAACAACCATGGTTACAAACAATTAATGAAGATTTCTTCTTTTATTAATACTAATCAGCAATATGAACTTAACGATTATTTAGATGATTTATTTATCGTTGCAAGTGATGCCAACAATCTTAATTTACGAATAAAACAAGAAATGTTATTCAGTTTAAATCAAGATCAATTGAATCCTATTGCTAGTTTTCAATCATATTGTCAAAGTATTGATGAAGTTAAGTATTTAAAAATGCTTAAAGCCATTAAACATGATCAATTATTTAAAAACATAAATGATGAATTTAAAAATTCATGAATGTTAACTGAACCTCAAGCACAAAAGATATTTAACCAAAAAGCTATTGATAATTTAAATCAATTACTTGAACAATGTTCATGAACTATTGAATTCAATAAAGAACGTCATTTTATTGAATATAACAAATTTACACAAAACCTTCAAACTAAATCTTCTCAACATATTATTCAATCACTTTGCAAAAGTGGCTTAGAAAAAATATTTGGTGTTGGTAATGTTCCTGAAGAATATATCAAGCGTTTAAAACATGAATTAGACATCATTAATGACATGGGTTTTAATGATTATTTCCTTGTTGTTAGTGATTATGTTAGTTTTGCAAAAAATAACGGTATTTTAGTTGGCCCCGGAAGAGGAAGCGCAGCCGGAAGTTTAGTTTCTTATGTACTAGGAATAACTGGAATCGACCCTATTGAACACCATCTAATTTTTGAACGTTTCTTGAATCCAGAACGAAGCACTATGCCTGATATTGATGTGGATTTTTTAGATGAAAGACGTAATGAAGTTATTGAATATGTTTTCAATAAATATGGCGTAAATCATGTTGCACATATTATTACATTCCAAAGAATGAAGGCTAAATTAGCTATTCGTGATGTTGGAAGAGCTTTAGGAATTGAATTAGTTCATATTAACAAATTAACAAGTGCCATTGGTGATGACACGCTTGAAACATTTAGCAAGAAAAATGAACTAAATCGTGATAGTTCTGAAATTAAAAAACTATTTGATTTTGCTATTAAATTTCAAGACTTTCCACGTCAAAACGGTTTGCATGCAGCTGGAATTGTTTTAAGTAATGTGGACTTAAATGAAGTTGTACCAGTTATTGATAGTACAGATGGAATTTACTGCACTCAATATTCGATGGAATATTTAGAGCCACTAGGTTTAATTAAAATGGACGTATTAGGTTTAAGTAACTTAAGTACTTTAAATCAAATTATTAAATTGATTAAACAGAATTACGGTAAAACCATTGAATTAAACAAGATTCCTCTTGATGACCAAAAAGTATTTAATTTTATTTCTAATGGAAATACAACTGGAATTTTTCAACTTGAATCTCCTGGAATGACTGATTTAATCAAACGAATTAAACCAATAAGCATTGAAGATATTTCAATTTGTTCTTCTTTGTTTCGTCCCGGACCTCAAAAAAATATTCCTCTTTATTTAAAAAATAAAATAAACCCAGAAAATATTGTTTATTTAAATGATGATGTTAAAAAAATTTTAAGTGCTACTTACAACGTTATTATTTATCAAGAACAAGTAATTCAAATTGTTAGAAAAATTGCTGGTTTTACTCTAGCTGAAGCTGATTTATTCCGACGAGCTATTAGTAAAAAAAATGTTGAACGATTTCAAGAAATTAAGACAACTTTTATTAATGGTGGAGTAAAACAGGGTTATAGTGAGGAATTAGTTAATAAAATTTTTGATACTATTTTTGAGTTTGCAAATTATGGTTTTAATCACTCACATTCGTTAGCCTATTCATACATAAGCTACTGATTAAGTTATTTTGCTTATTATTATCCTTTAGAGTTTTATGGTGTTTTATTGATCAATAATAAAGCAGGAAATACCAATGTTTCTACATACATTAGTAAAGCTAAAGAACGTGGAGTAAAAATATTGCCACCTGATTTAAATCAATCTAATGAAAGCTTCACCATTAAAAAAAGTGGTATCATCTTTGGTTTTGATGCAGTTAAAGGAATTGGATATGAAAAAGCTAAAGATTTAATTAAATTAAGAAATAATCAACCAAATAAAAAGTTTGAAAATTATGATAATGCAATTAAACTAATCACTAAAAATGGGACAATTTCATTAACCTTAATGAAGAATTTAATTTATGCAGGTGCACTTGATAGTTTATTAAATGATAAAAGTCGATATTGATTAACACTCAACTGAGAAAATATTGCAAGCAGCAATATTACTACAGATAGTTTAATTCATGAAATCATTAAAGAACCAACCACTACAGAAATTGAAAATTTAACAAATAAACAGCAAGAATTAATTGGTGCCATTTTTAATGAAGATCCAATTATTAAAATTAAAGAAAAATTTAATCATAATGATTTAAATTTATTAACAATTAGTCAATTAACTGAACCAAATAATTATTCAACCCATATTCATGCGTTGGTTGAGATTATTAAAATACGTGAAATTACTGATAAACGTGGGGAAAAAATGGCATTTTTAAAATTACGTGATGAAACACAAGTTGTCGATGTTGTTTGTTTTTCTTCGGCATACAAATCTATTCGTGAATTAATTAAACAAAATGAATATTTTATTGTCACATTAATTCGAAAAATTAACTCGTGCAACTTTCATTTAGCAAAAGCAAGAAAGGTTGACTATGAATCAACAAAATAAGAAAGCTATTGCAATTGATGGCAATTGTTTGATGTACCGTTTTTTTTATGCTACTCAATCATTAGTTTCTAAATATAAAAAAAATTCAGTCGTTGCCACTAACGCTCTTGATCTGTTTATTCGCAGCATTCTAAAATTGCGTCAAAAAGAAAACTACACATATGGATTAATTGCTTTTGATTCTCCTGGAGGAAGTTTTCGCAACCAACAATTTATTGAATATAAAACAAATCGAAAGGGAATGCCTGATGATTTATTTGATCAAGTACCTTTAATTCATAAAGCGGCTGAATTAATGGGGTTTTATATTGGCAAAAAAGCTGGTTACGAAGCTGATGATTTAATTGGTAGTTTTAGCCATTTATTAAATACCAATATGATTAATGTTGATATCTATTCAACTGATCAAGACATGTTACAATTAATTAATGAATATACATCACTTAATGTTTTAAAAAAAGGTGTTAGTGAAATTCTAAAAATTGATTTTGATAACTTTAAAATTAATAATTTATCAGTAATTGATCCTAGTTTCGTCACTACATATAAAGCACTGGCTGGTGATAGTTCTGATAACATTCCCGGGGTTAATGGTATTGGACAAAAACTTGCTAATGAAATCATTAATAAATATGGTTCAATCGAAAACTTATATTCTAAAGTTAATGAATGAACTTTTAGTGATCGAATTAAAAATGCTTTAATCAATTACAAAGATAAAGCATTTGTTTATCGGACAATTGCAACAATAACTGTTAACTGTTATGATAATGTAAGTGCAGAAGCTTTTGTTCTTAAGCCAGTTGATATTGTCGGCTTAAAGCAAATGTGTGAAAAATTTAATTTATACAAATTGTTAGAATTCATTAATAAATGAGAGGAAATATAATATATGCCAGAACTTCCTGAAGTCACTACTGTTATTAAAGTTTTAAAGGATGCAAAAGTTTTAAATCACGTCATTAAAAAAGTTAATATTTTGAAACCAAAAGTAATTAAAAATTCAACACCAAAAGAATTTATCAATTTTTTGGTTGGTGAAAAGATTACTGATATTACTCGAATTGGTAAATATATTATTTTTCATTTAACGCATAATAAATACTGAATGGTGCACTTGCGAATGGAAGGAAAATTATTTTATGAATTAAATTCTAAAGAAGTTTCTACTCGTCATTTGATGGTGCAATTAGAATTTGATAATAATCATGTCTTGGGTTACTACGATTCAAGAATGTTTGGTACATTCCATATTTTTAATAATGAGAATGATTTAAACAATTGTAAAGAATTACAACGTGTCAGTATTGATCCCCTAAATACTAATTTTACTGCTGAATACTTATATGATAAAATTCATAAAATTAATCGTGCTATTAAAACAACTATTCTTGATCAATCATTAGTATCAGGAATTGGTAATATCTATGCTGATGAAATTTTATTTGCTAGCCGAATTCACCCATTAACTCCCGCTAAATTAGTAACTTTAGATGAATGCAAAAACATTGTTAAGAATGCTAAATTTATTTTAAAAGATGCCATTAAATTTAATGGTACTACAGTTTTTTCTTTTAAATTTGCAATGAATCATTCAGGTGGATTCCAAAAATATTTAAAAATATATGGTCACGATAAAGAACCGTGTCCAGTATGTGGAACCATTATTAATAAAATCAAAGTTAACGGGCGTGGAACTCATTTCTGCCCAAAATGTCAACCATTGAAAGAATAAAAATATGCTAGTTTGTTTAACAGGAAAAACTGGAAGTGGAAAATCAACAGTATTAAACCAAATTAATAATCTTGGTTATAAAACATATGAAATGGATAAATATATTCATTCTATTTATCAAGTAAATCAACCGGGATATGAACTAATCAAAAGTTATTTTGGCGAAATTTATGTTAATGGCAATGAAGTTGATCGAAAAAAACTTGGCCAATTAGTTTTTAATCATAAAGAGAAACTTATAAAACTAAATGAATTAATGCTTCCATTAATTCGTAATGAAATAATCCGTATAAAAAACACTAGCAATACTAAAGAAATCATTTTTATTGAATTAGCTATTTTTTTAAATCACGAAGAATACTTTAAAAATTTATTTGATCAAATAGTTCTTGTTGTTGGTAAGAGTGAGATTGAAGAAGAAAAAATCAAAAATCTATCATGATTTAAACACAAAAAGAAGGTAAAAAATCCGATTAAATCTGAATTAAATTGTGAACATGAAACTATGTTTAATACTGGCTCAATTAGCAATTTAGTTAATAAAATTAATACCTTAATTGCCAAATTAAAAACTAAGCAATAATAAATATTATTATTAAGGCAATTAACATGGTAATAAAACAAAAAATATATTTAAATGTTTTTTTGTGTCAAAAGTTTTCCACAAATTTTGTTGATAAGTATTTTTTTTAGGCAATATGGCTATGACTAGATGTTAATAAGTCTTTAGTAAAATGTTATTTAAAACTATTCCAAAATTTTTCCGAAAATATTTTCAAAACATTCTCATAATTTTCTTGTTCTTGTTCTATACTTTTTCTACTTAATTTTGGATAGGTGTTTCCATAGAATACCTATACATTAATTAACCAACTAAATATTTTTATAAAGGAATTATTATTGAATATGTCAAACGTTAATGTTGTCTTTACTATTTATAAAAAACACGATTTTTATATGAATATGACAGCAATTAATGACCTTTATAAACCATTAGTTGGGAAAAATGCTATTGATACTTATGTCAACTTGTGTCTTGAAGCTGACAAAATTATCAAGACCGGAATTAAGTTTCATAGCTTATGTGATTTAACCAAATCACTTAATTTAAGTAATGATGATTTTACAGTTGCGAGAAATTATCTTGAAGCTGTCGGATTAATTAAAACTTACTATGTAAATAACGAACAACAATTCTGATTTGAATTGTTAGAACCTTTATCTTTTAATAATTTTATTAGTAATCAAAAGTTTCGTTGCCTTTTGATGCGTAATATTGGCAAAGAAAATTATGAAAGACTTGAATATTACTATGCTAATAATCACTTTCCTAATAAATGTGTTGATATTTCTAAAACTTTTAATCAAATGTTTAGTGATCAAGATTTAAGTAACGTCTATGCTTTTAATTTTGAACAACTATACAAAAACATTTGTGCAAACACACATCATAATGTTGTATTTAGTAAAGAAGTAAAAGAATTAATTGAAAATAACTTTGCTACATATAATCTTCATTTAAGTGAAATTGAACATTGTATTTATCAGTCAGTAATATTAACAACTGACAATGCTTATGTTGTTGATTACCAAAAACTGTTTTTTACCTTTAAATCTTATCGTGATCAAATGAATAATATTAATTTGTTGTCGCAAGTCAAGATCAACAGAAATTCAAAAATGTTTATTGATCATCTTGATCAAAATGAAATTGATAAAGTTTTTAGTTCTTACCGTAGTTTAAATGCTGAGCAATACTATTCAGCAATTAAAAAAATTCCACTAACTGATGAAGAAAAATCAATTATTAATACACTAAAAAACACTTATTGTCTTGAAGACTCAATTATTAATTTAATGATTGATTTCTCATTGACAAAAACATTGGGTCGTTTAAATAAGACTTACTTATTTAAAATGGCTAATACAGTAAATAACCTAAATCTACTTGAATTAAGTAATTTATTTGCTTACTTAAATGGTTCGTGAAAAACTCATGTTTCTAACAACGGTGAATTCACTAAACAAGTTGTATTAACTGAATATGAACCAATAGAAATGAAAAAGAGAATTTAATTTTAAACAATATGAGTGCTGATGATCTAGAAAAAAGATTACTAGAAGTTTATCAAAAACAGTTAAACCATCCAGTAATAAAATCTTTAAATTTAACTCCTGCTGAAGTAAAAAAATGATTTAGTTTAATTAATGATATTTATTTACAAGAAGTAGGTTGTTTAAATTTATCTGATCATACTAAATGTATTAACTCTAATAAAAAACACTTACGTTTAATTAGAACGGAAGATAATAGAATAAAACCTATTTTAATTGATTGTCCTAATTTAGTTAATAAATCAAATTTAATTGATCAATATCAAGAAAATAAAGAACCAATTGGATTAAATTTATTGCTTGTTGAACAAAATAATAGTAATAGAACAATTCAAAGTAATAAAGCATCTTTTATTAGTGATGTATTACTTAAAACAATTCAAAAAATTAGCCAAAAATCTAGTTGTAAAAACATCTGTGGATTATATGTTTATGGGGATAATGGTGTTGGCAAAAGTCTTTTAATGCATGAATTTATTCTTGAATTACAAAAACTTAAACTTAATTTAAAAACCGCTTTTGTGTTTGTTCCTAAAATTCTTCGCAGTTTAAAAGATTCATTTGATAATGAAAATGAAAATTATGTAAAATCGATGATTGATTTATTAAGTGAAGTAGACGTCCTAGTTCTTGATGATATTGGTGCTGAATCAACAAGTGAATGATTCTATAACGAATTTTTATTAAATATTCTTAATGCTCGTATGTACGAAAATAGAATGACTTGATTTACTTCTAATTTATCACTCGATGAATTAGAACGTCATATTAAAACTAAAGCAAAAATGGATAGAGTTACTATTAACCGTTTTATGTCTCGAATTCGAACTTTAGTTCAAAATAATGAAATTAAATTAATCGACAAAAATAACCGTTATTAATAAAAAAATAATTTAAGAAAGATTTAATGTGCATAAAATGCACATTTTTTATTTATTTTAATTTGTCTACTCTCTAGTTCAAAACATTTATACTAAATAAAACAAGCACGGTTTAACCTTACTTTTAATCTAATTTTTTAATAATGCGTTGCTTTTTATTTGTTGATCTACTTTTATTAAAAGTAATAAAATATCAAATCAATAACTTCTTTCGTATGGAGTATACTCACATCTTTTTTCACACAAAATTTTTGTTTCTTTCATTAAATTAGTGTAATAAGTTGATTTTTCTTTAATTATTGATAAATCTATTTTAGCCTCATTGGCAATATGCTCAACTAAACTATCTAAATTACTGTAATTCTTATGATATTTAAGAATATTTTTAATGATTCGCATTGAATAATTAATTACAGACTGAAAAGCCTGTTCAGTTGAAATGTTAGCTCAATCCTTATATCGTTCAATAATTCCATAATCATCATCTTCAATATATACTTCAAAGCGATGGCATAAATGTTTATTATCAATTGCTTTTTTAATATTTGTTTCCATAATAATCAAATTGTAAACTATTCATTGAAAATTTCATTCCTTAGTTTTTACTGAGTTTATTCGCTAAAATTCCATTAATTTTATTGATAAATTACAGTGTTTAATTTATAATTAATTTCTCTGAATAACTATGAAACAAAATTTAAAATATGATGCAATAATTGTGGGTGCAGGAAGCGGGGGATTGACATGTGCTATTGAATTGGCTAAAACTAAAAAACGTGTTTTAGTAATTGAACGCCATAATCTTCCCGGAGGAAGATGTTCATCATTTTGCAGAGGACGATTTGAATTTGAAGCATCGCTACCTCATCTGCATTTTGTTTCTAATGCTGGATTTTTAAATCGTTTATTTACTTCATATGGTTTTATGAATGAAATCAAATGAATTAAAATTCAAAATGGTTATGAATATATAGAAGGTGATTTTCATTACTTGTTGCCATTAAATTTAAATCAATTTGTTAGAGATATGAAACAAATTGAACCAAATAACGAAAAACCATTAAAATGATTAATTGAACAAGCAAAGCATGATTATGATTTAATTAATCAAGCTAATTATGATTTCAAAAAAATTATTCACAAAAGTGTTAATCAGGTTTTTGATGAAATCAATTTAACCGGTATAGCTCGAAATATTATTTCTAATTATTGAATGTATCTTGGTTGTGATCTAAATTCAACAAATTTTAGTCTCTTTATTGCTCATTGGTATCAATATATGAATCAGATGACTTTAATTCCTAAAAATCGAAGTCATGAAATCTCAGTTCATCTTGAAAAGAAATTTCGCGAGTTGGGTGGTGAAATTTGATTCAATACAACAGTTGATGAAATTTTAATCAAGGATCATCAAGTTAATGGTGTTCGAATTGACAATAAACAGATTATTAATGCACCAATTGTTGTTGCTAATATTGCTAGTCAATACGTAATTGATCAATTGATCAAAGAAAAACCAGCATGTATTTTAAATCACAAATATAACAAAACTAATATTAGTGTCTTTTTAGGGCTAAATAAAAGTTTCTCTGATTTAGGTATTAAACATTACAATTATTTGATTAATAAAAACGATAATTATAAAGACCAATCAAATATAATGCAATCACTTAATGAAAATCATTCATTGACTGCTCAGTGTTTAAGTGTTTTAGATGAAACAATGTGTTTTAAAGGAAGTTGTTTGTTAACACTTAACACATTTGTTAATGAAAATGTTTGAAATCAAATTAATATTAAAGATTATTTTAAAGTTAAAGAAACGGTAGGATTAAATTTAATTGAAAGCTTTGAAAAAGCAACCGGAATTAAATTAAAACCATATGTTGAAGATGTAGAAATTGCAACGGCAATAAGTTATGGGCATTTCATTAATTCGCCAGACGGAGTAAGCAATGGTTATATTAATCAGCCATTAATTAATCATGATAACCACATTATTAAAAACCTATATTTTGTTGGCAAATTTGCTTCTAATTTGCCAAGCCATGCATTTGCATATATTAATGGTTATTTAACTGCCCAATTAATTAAAAAGGAACATCAATTCTAATGAATAAACAAAATAAATATTTAGTTAATGCAGTTGCTAATCAATTGCATCATCATGAAAAAACGATGATTTTAAAGAAAATTACTCGCTTTAATCAAGACATTGCTTCTTTTCAATTTCAACCTGTTGATAAAAGCGATCTAGCTTTCTTTAATCCTGGGCAATATGTTCGTATCTATGTTCGTAATGAACAAATTTGTGCCAGTCGTGATTACGCATTAAGTTCAACTCCACTTCAAGCTATTAATGAAAAACAATATACAATCACAATTAAACGCGTGCCAAATGGTAAAGTAAGCAACTACATGCTTGACAAGGCAACTGAAGGTGAAATTTTTGGTGTTAGTTCACCAGTTGGTGGATTCTATTACAGCAAGATTCGTGATCATTATCAAGTTGTCGGGATCGCTGGGGGAAGTGGAATTACTCCATTTTATTCGATTGCGCAAGCTTTAAATGATGGAACACTTGATTTTAAATTAATTCTTTTTTATGGAGTTAATACATTATCTGAGGCTGTGTTTGCTAAGGAATTACTAGCAATGCAAAGTGATAAATTTAAATTGGTGCTTGTTCTTGGTAAAGAAACACACCCAGACTATGAATCAGGTTTTGTTTCACGAAAATTAGTTGATAAATACATTAAAGATAATTATTCGTTGTTTGTTTGTGGCTCAAATGGCTTATATAATTTTATCTTTAAAGAATTTAAAGATATTCCTTTAAAAGATCGAAAAATGGAACCAAATCCAATTGCGATTCGAACTGTTAAAGAACCAAAAGTTTTTAAAATTAAATTGCATTTACAAAACGAACTATTTAATATTAATGCTAATAATGAAGAAACAATTTTAGTGGCGATTGAAAAAGCCGGAATTAAAGCTCCAAGTCGATGTAAATCTGGATCATGCGGATTTTGCCGAGCACAATTAGTTAGTGGTAATGTTTATCTATGTGCTGATAAAAGAAGAAAAGCAGACCAATCAATTAATGTTATTCATACATGTTGTGCATATCCTGAAAGTGATTTAGAATTGATTATTAACCAAAATATATAAAAAAAATACCAGGATTCAATTCCTGGTATTTTGTTTTTTAATGGAGGTGCCTGTCAGATTCGAACTGACGAATACGAAGGTTGCAGCTTCGGACCTTACCACTTGGCTAAGGCACCATTAATAATTATTTAAGCAAATACGTAAAGTAGATAACAAAGAATAACGCCAATACAAGTTGATGCAAATAGTGAGAAAACAATTACAAAAAAGTTAAAGCGACGACTTTGAGCAATCTTGTCAGTTGAATTAATGCCTTCGTTGTATAAAACTGAAATTTGGTCAATACAGTTAACTTCTTCGTTTTTTTCAACTATTTTTTCATCTAGTTGTTTGTTTGTATCCATATTCACTTAAAATAACTATTTCTTGTCAATTTTCTTAATTTCAAGTACTTTTTTCTTATCGTAGTAACCGCAATATTTACATACATGATGCGGTTTAATCATTTGTCCACATTTTGGGCAAGCAATAACTGTTGCTTTTTCTAAATGTAGGTGACTTTTTCGCATTCCTTTGCGCGATTTACTAACACGTCGTTGTTGTACAGCCATAAATAGCTCCTATAAATATAAACTAAAGTGGTTTAATTATATAGATAAAAACTGATATAATAGAAAATAATTATTTCCATGAGAAATCGTAAAAAAATTGTTTTTAATTTTGAAATTATCAATGAAATTGTTCATAATATCCTTTCATTAACTCCTGGTGTTGATATAAAAAAAGATATTAAGGTTGATTTTGACCAAAAATCAATTCCTATTGTATCTATTACCTTTTCTCATCAAAGTGATATCAGTAACATTTATGATTTATGTATTGAAATCCAAGATTTAGTTTATTACAAACTATCTAAAGATTTTGATTTAAAGCAATTATTTGTTAACGTTATCGTTGTTTAATCTTAATATTTTTTATTTCCCTATGACTAAAATTACGACCGATCAAATTAAACAAATGTTCATTGCTGGAGGAAACATGATTTCTGCCAACTATGAATATATTAATGAATTAAATATTTTTCCTGTACCTGATGGAGACACTGGCAGTAATTTGCGAATTACTGTTGAAGGTGCTAATAATGAAATTGCTAATAAAAGTTTTAACTCATTAAATGAGTTTGCTAAAGCTTATTCACGTTCATTGCTAATGAATGCCCGAGGAAATTCAGGAGTTATTTTTAGTCAAATTATTAAAGGTTTTGTTGCCAATTTTTGGGATGAAAATGAATATTCGCTTGGCCAATTAGCCACTTCGCTTGAAAATGCGTGTAGCTATGCATACAAGTCATTAGCTTCGCCAATTGAAGGAACAATCTTAACAGTTATTCGTTTAACTAGTGAGGCATTTAAAAACAAAGCTACAACATTTAAAGATTTTAAAGAGGCATTTAAGTTTGTTGTTGATGAAGCCAACATTGCATTAAGTAAAACTCCAGAAATGCTAGAAGAATTAAAACAAGCAAAAGTAGTTGATTCTGGTGGATATGGGTTAGTTAAATTCTTTGAAGGAATTTATGCCAACTTAACTGGAGAAACTAACACTAATATCAAGACTATTAAAAATCACCACGTAGAAAAAACTAGATTACTTGAAACTTTTGTTGATAACAATGAAGGTTTTGGTTATTGTTGTGAATTCATTATGTTACTTGGTAGCAAAGTAACTTTAAATCAAAGTGACAAATATCAATTTAACCAAGCAAATTTTAAAAAAGAATTAAATGCTATTGGTGATTCGTTAGTTATGGTTATTGATGAAAATATGGTAAAAGTTCATCTTCATACCATTGAACCATACAAACTACTGCAAATTGGAGCAAAATATGGGGAATTCTCTAAGGTTAAAATTGAAAACATGACATTACAATTTGCTGAAAATAACCCTGACACACAACTAGGCCAAACATACGCAAAACCAAACGAAAAACAAAACTTAACAGTGCCTGTCTTAGGACAAAAACCAAAGATCATTGCTACAGTTTCAACTAAAGTATTAATGAATAAATTCATTAATGAATTTAAGGTTGACAAAATTATAAACTGTGAATCGTCAGGAACTCCTTCGATCCAAGAATTTCTTGATGCTTTCAAACAAGTACGATCAACCCAAATTTTATTAGTTGTTCATGATTCTAATATTTTATTAGCAGCACAGCAAGCAGCACAGCTTGTTAAAAACACTTTAAATATTCAAATTATTAATGCTCGTGATATTTCTGTAAGCTTCTTGTGTTGTTTAGCTTATAATCCTATTGACAATTTTAATACTAACGTTAAATTATTAACACAAATTAGTAAAAAAACATATGGGAAGGTTGCCAAAGCTAATAAGGATGTTGTATATTTTTCTGTTAATATTAAATCTGGAAACTATATTGGCTTAGTAAATAAGGATGTAATTACTGCTAATAAGTCAATGTTAGTCGTTATCAAAAACATAATTGACAAAATTAAAAATGAACGTAGCAACCGTAAAAATCCAAGTAAAAATTTATATTTGTTTGTTGGTAATGATGTACCAATTGAAACAATTAGAACAATTGAAAAATATGTAGCTGAGCAACATAATTTAAAATTGGAAGTAATTAATACTGGACAAACTTTATATTTCTTTAATGTTGTTTATTAATTAAAAATTAATATATATAATACCTTCACTTAATTAATAGTGGAGTTTTTTTCACTATAACATTAAGCAAATTATTTTGAAAGATTTTATATGTCAGAAATTATTAAAGATGAATCGGTAGAAGTTAAGAAACCACGCAGTGGACGAAAACCATCTATCGCTAAAGCTAAGGGCAGCAAAGAAAATACTACAAAAACTAGTGCTTCTGCTCACAAAACAAGTAAACGAGCTAATTCATCTGTTAAACTTTCAAGCGAAATGGTAACTAAAACCATTGAAGCTAAAATTGATGCCTTCTTTGAAGCAAACAAAGAATTTGGAATTAAAAAATTAGTTTCCGCAGCAAAGTTAATGGAAGCAAATGCCAATATTGGTACACCAGCTCGATACTGAAACCCAAAAATGAAGCCATTCATTTATGCGGGAAAAACCGGAAAACACTACATAATTGATTTATTAAAGTGTATGGTTTTCCTAGATCGTGCTTACAACTTCTTAGTAGAATTAACTAAAGAAGGTGGTAAGGTCTTGATTGTTGGTACACGTGGTGAAATTATTAAAAACCACGTTAAGGAAGAAGCTAAACGTGCAAATTGTTTCTATATCAACCAACGTTGATTAGGAGGAACATTAACTAACTTCCGCACCATTAACAAATCAATCATTAAATTAAACAATTTAATCATGTTGCAACTTTCCGATGAAATTAAAAAATATTCAAAGAAAGAACAACTACAAAAAATTAAAGAAACTGAAAAACTAGGTAAATTCTTTGGTGGAATTAGAACAATGAAAGGTTTACCACAAGCTGTCATTGTTCTTGATCCAGTTGTAGAAAAGAACGCAGTAGCTGAAGCAAAAAAATTAAATATTCCTGTTATTGCTTTAACTAATACTAATGCTGATCCTAGTCTAATTGATTTTGTTATTCCTTGTAACACTTCATCAATTAAAACTGTTTATTTATTAACTAGTGTTTTAGTTGATGCAATTTGTGAAGGAATGGGTGAACCAAAAAATGTTGTTGGCAAAGCTGATAATGAAATTGTCTTACCAGAATTAACTAAACGTCCTGTAGAAATTATTAATCGTAAATCATTTACTAAGGGTGCTAATGTTGTAGATGGTGGTGATAGTGAAGATTCACCAGCAACAAGCGATGTAATTAGTAAAGAAACTAAAGAAGAAACTCAAACTGAAACTAAATAAATTTCACTAATTAAAAAGTAAGAGGTTGAATTCCTCTTACTTTTTTTCTTTATAAAAATTGTTAATAATATAAATAACAGCATTCATTTCTTGAATATTTAAATAACAACTTTGGAACCGAAGTTTTTCGTTATTATGTAGGTAGTATCCATCTCCATTTTTATATAACTGGAAGCCACGATAGTTATCAAACACTTGCAATGATTCGCTTTCTGTTGATAACTTCATAATAAAACGATTATCAATGTTTTCAAGCAGTCCACTATCAAACGTATATTGATCAATAGTGTCTGCATTTATGATTGTTCTAAAACCAAGATTTCTCCCTTGACTCATGAGATCCCTAATTAACTTTAAATGATAGTTGTTTTGTTTAACAATTGAAGTGAAATCATTAAAGACAATAATTTTGTTCTTTAAAATTGGTAAATCAGAATGTAATGCCAGATCGTTATATTCATCAATATTATTAACTTTATGATTAGTAAACAAAGTGTTACGATATTTAATTTCTTTTAAAATTTCATCAAGTGTTTTAATTACTTCTTCATTTAAATCATCTTGATAAATAACTTTCTTAACATGAACTAATTTATCGATCGATGTTGTAAAAGTTGTGGTTTTGTTATTAATAACAATAACTTCATTGTTTTCAGGACTATTTAAATAACAATATGTCAATAAAATTAGTGAAATAAGAATGGTACGTCCACTTCCCTTAGAGCCAATGATTAAATTGTTTGGTTGATCATGTAAATTAATAAATAGCGGATTATTGCCATATCCATAACCAATTAAAGCGTTTTCTTTATTTGTTTCAATTTTATTATTTGATAAAATTGATTTCATCGAAACTTTTGAAGGTTTTTGGTTAGGGAATTCCACCCTTAATTCTGATCCTTTAAAACTAATATTGAATTGGTTTAATTTAGTAAAATGAGCCAATTCCATTTCGTGGCGAATAAACTCTTCAATTGTTTTATCACTATTAGCTGTAAAAAATATTTCACTAAACAACGGCATAATTACCGTTTTTTGATAAGTTACTGGTAATTGATAATATTCTTTAAAACGATTAATACCACTGGCTACTTGATCTGCAAATAATTTATTTTTTTGATAGTTATCAACTGATGTGTCAGTTAAGAAACTAATTGGTGGTGTTTGGTTTTTAATTTGTGAACGTTTTATTGCAAGAATGCTTGTTTTTCTTACTTTAACATCATCAGAATTTTTTGACAATGGATCTTTATTATCCAATCCAACTAATTTATTGAAAATCTTGCTTAAAAATAATGATCATCTTTTTGATTTATAGCTCATTAGATAAGCCACAGCAATAATTGTTCAGATAAAAGCAATTATTGATAATACACTAGCTCGACTAATTAAAATTATTTCAGAAATAAAACCACCTGACACAACAAAATGATAAGTAGCTACCTTGGTTTCTTCATTATATGTTCTAAAATAACTATTAATAAATCATGTGTGTTCATTATCAATGTGTTGATAATTTAAACCAGGATTTAAAGCATATGGTAAGAAATGGCCATAAATATAGTTGTCTACAGCATTAACCCAATATTTATTACTAGTATCGTTACTATATTCATATGGTCAGTTGCCAAGATTAGCATGACTTATTCCAGTAATTAGAACCGATAAAGCAGTGAACAAATACAATTCACCATAAATAAATTTAAACGATCATAATACTCTAAATTTAGTTTTAGAAGCAATACTATAAATTACTTTAATAATTAGTCATAAATAAATGATGTATTTGGTATACCCATAAATAAACTCAAATACAAACGCATCTATATAACAACCAGAAAAAGGGACACGTAACAAACTAATCATTAATAGAAATAAAAGAATACTTCATCCCCAATAATTTTTAATATGTTTATTATCTTGTGACTGACCCATTAAAACCGAAGATTTACCAAAACTCTTTGTTGGTAAAGTAATTTCTGGTAACTCAGTTGCTTTCTTAATACTATCTTTTAATGGGTTAAACATATCAAATTACTTATTCATCCTCATTATTCTCATCAGCTTCTAAAGAAGATAATTTATTAATATTTTCTTCCTTCTTCTTTTTAAATAACAATGTACTTAAAACTAATGGTGTTTTTTGAAATGCTTTATCCATTGAACGACTGAAGATTTTTTTAATAAAAAATCTTAATTCTTTGGTGGCATTATACGTATTTACATCATCAGTTAGATTTTTAGATAAATAATCATTAATACTACCAGTGCAAATTTCATAAATTTTTTCTAATGCTTCTTGATTATAATCGGTATTGTTAATTACACCAATACATTCGTAGTTTTTATCAATGATTTGTTTATTTTTACGATCAATTAATAAATTGACAACAACAACTCCATTATTTGCCATTTGTTCTCGTTCGTAAATTGAAATTGAACCAGCATCAACTGTTCCTGCAGAATTAACAAATTGTAATGTTTGTTTAATTGTTCGGCGATTTTTAGTTAATTCACCATTAACAAATTCAATTTGTTCTCCATTTCCTAAAACAATAACGTTATTGCGGTTAATAAATGATTTGCTAACTGCATCACGATATTGAATAAAGTTCATGTATAGTCCGTTAATAGGAATTGCATATTTAGGTCGCAATAAGTCAATTAAAAATTTGTGGTCTTCAACACTTGCAGTTGCCAAAATAATTTCTTTTGGCAATTTAACTATTCGATTGGCGTTGCTTCTCACTACAGCGTCAAACATTTCTGCTTCAGCTTTTTCATATCCATTTAATGTTCTAGTAGCATAAACAAACGTATCGGTTGGGTTAATTTTTAATATTGGATCTTCACCTGAAGTTACATCACTAATTTTTTTAATTAAACGTTGTGGAATTCCACTAATAACAACAACACAATCATTATTGCGTTGCATTTCTGTGTGTGGTAGCGTAATTAAGTTTTTGTTATTCATATATCCTTGTCTTAACAAGAATTGGAATGTTTTATTTGTATTTCCTGAATAAACAATGAACGGTTTTTTTCTTTGTGCGCAGACACTAGCAATAGTCATCATTGTGTATAAATCATGGTCGTGGCATGCAATTAATGTTCTTCCTTCAGTATTATTTGCAATAACATCATTAAAGAAATCATAAGTACGGTGTGAAGGATTGGTAAAACCTTTATTAATATCAATGTTACCTACACCAACTATTAATGTTAGATTCTTTCCTTTAGTAATACGGTTAATTTGAAACAATTGATCTTCAAAAGCACTATTACGATTACTACTAATCATAAAGTCATCAATAAAAATAATTGCTCCATCTGAAGTTGAAATGACAAAACCTAATGATTTTGGCATATAGTTTGATACATAAAAAGGTGTAACTGATATTCCAGCAATTTTACGTGTAATCATTGGCATTAAAATGCGTAAATTCGGACGGATAATTTTTTCACGTATTGAATTTTGTAAATAGTTAAAGTAGTTGTCAATGATTGCTGCCCCTACTTCACTTGTATAAATCGGTAATTGAGGTAAATGCTTAATTAAATATTGAATTGCCGCAAACGACATGTATTTTGGTGTTCCAATGAACAAACCTTTAACACGGTGGCTATTTTCAATAATTCAATTAAAGTCTGGAATAATTTTTCTTACACCTAATTGGGCATTAATTGGCGTTGATAACCCACAGTCAAACAAAAAAATGTTCCCATCAACACTAACTGCATAGCATGGTAAATCTTTTTCGTTTAGACCTCCAAAACCGATAAAATTTATTTTGGCCATATATCTTAAATAAAAATAAATAAGTACAGAGTACTTTATCTAATTATTATAAATAAATTAAGAATATAAATAATTATTTGTCTTTTTTCTTACCTTTAACCTTGTTAACTTCGATCATAGCGTTACAAATTCCGCTGCCAAGATTAGGAATTTCTTGTTTTGATTTCTTATCAAAGAAAAAGTCAGCATTACGAATATAAATGAAATTTTCCACAATATTAACAGCATGGTCAACATTTCGTTCAGTATATTTCATAATCATGGCAAATCCGGTCATGATATCAGTAACATCTTGAACAGTATCTTGCTTAAACATCATGTTTGATAATGATTTAAGTAAATTGTTATATTCTTCACGATAAGTTGTACGCAACTTAACAGTATTATGATAAGCACGAATGTAATTCTTTTTGATATTCATTCGATTCTTTAAAAGTTTAACTAATTTATCTACTGTTAAAATACTTGAACGCATTGCTTTAACTAGTAAATTATTTGCTGCTTTGGTTTCAACTTTAAATGAATATAAATATCGAGCTGAACCAATTACATAATCAGCCATTCGTTCTAGATCATTAATTGAATAAATAATTGCAATTAAAAATCGTAAATGAGTAGCTAATGGTTGATTACGTGAAATATTTCAAATACATTGATCAAGAATATACGCTTTAAATTTATTAGATTTTTCTTCTAATTCAAAGAACTTTTCTAAATCTTTTAATTCGATTATGTTTTTTTCTTCTAATACATCTGCTAATAAATTTCAAGACTTAAAAACGTGTTTATAATATTTAAAAAACTCGTTTTTTAACTCTTTTTCACTAGCTTTTGTAACAGAATAATTGACAGACATAAAATAAGTTTATCTTTATTATTTATTTATTTTTCTAAATTATTTTTGTTTTTTAATATCAAATAATTTTGCAATTAATTGAATAATAGTGCTTGTACCACAAATTAAATTAGCAACCAGAATACAAACTGGTAATCCAATTTTTCCAAATGATTTATCAGCTGCTGTAGCGATTTGAACAATACCACTAATTACAAAAGCTACTGCTCCAATTGATAATAAAATATACATTGGAATACCAACGTGTAATGTATTTTTTGTTTTAAAGAAACTAATCAAGCCAGGGATTGTGTAAGCGGCAATACAGATTGTTCCAATAATTCCAAAAACTCAGACAAAACCATCTGCAACACCAAATGATGAATTTTCAGTTGCGGCAGCAACAATTTTTAATAATGACATTTTTTCTTTTCTCCTCGTCTAATATATTTTATATATACTAGAGCTTTTAAAGATTAATTGTAAATTATCTAATTTTACCAGAAATATAATCTCGTGTTTTACGGTTTTCAGGTCGAATAAATAGATCTCGTGTTGGTCCATATTCAATTAAGTGCCCATTATAAAAGAACGCTGTATAATCAGCAACTCGTTGAACTTGAGCCATCGAGTGAGAAACAATAATAATTGTATAGTCACGTTTTAAACGATTAATTAAGTTTTCAATTTTACTAGTTGCAATCGGATCTAATCCAGAAGTTGATTCATCCATTAATAACACTTCCGGCTTCAATGCAATTGCTCTCGCAATACATAATCGTTGTTGTTGCCCACCACTAAGTGCAGTTGCTGGAGAAAATAGTTTGTATTTTACTTCATCTCAAAGTGCTGCACTTTCAAGACTTTCACGAACAATTTGATCTAATAATTGTTTATCATGAATTCCATGGGATTTTGGTCCATATGCAATATTTTCATAAATACTCATTGGGAATGGAGTTGGACGTTGAAAAATCATTCCTACACGTGTAGTTAAATTTAAAGTACTTAATTTTTTGCTTTTAATATTGGTACCATCATTAAAGTAAATATTACCTGTTGAATGTGTGTCATGAATTTGATCATTCATTCGATTTAAACAACGTAAAAAAGTAGATTTTCCACAACCACTTGAACCAATAAAAGCCGTTACCTTGTGGCGTTTAATTTTGATATTAATGTCAAATAATGCTTGATTTTCACCATAAAAGAAATTAAAATTATCTGCTTCAAAAACGTTTGATTTAGCAAAAGATTTTTTCTTTGAACTTAATTCATTATCAGCTTGTTTTTTAAGATCTAAATAAAGTGCTTTTTGTTTTTTAGTCAATCTTGCATAATTAATTAAACGACTGAAAATATTTTTATCACTAATAACATTTTTAGCATGGAATAGATTGTATTGTATTTCATCAACTGAAACAATGTTTTCTTTAATAATTTTGGTTTTTTCTTCATTAAATCATTGTTTTAGTATTTGTAAATTTTCTAAGTATTCAGATTTAATCTTGCCTAATTTTTCTGAATAATTAGTAGCTTTTTTTTGTTTACTAGTTAGTTCTTTTTTAGCTAAAAACATTTTCATTTTTAAATCACGAAATTGATTCAAATATTCGTGTTTTAACTTATTGATGTGTTTTTTAATTTCGCGCTTGCGTTTAATTTCAAATAATTGATTTGTTTTTTTCATATGCTCATTTATTAAAACATTTGTAAATAGAATTTTATGGTTTTGCTGTAGTCATTTAAACGTTCTTTAAAACAACGTTTATCATCTTTAATTTTCTGTAGTCGACTGATGTTATAGTATCGTTCACGTTCTTTTTTATCTTTATAACGATAATATCATGGAATGAGGATATGAACAATAAAAATAATTAAGAAAACTAATATCATGGTTACAAAGGCACATTCATACATGATGCTAGTTCCTTTGTTTATATCAGCTTCATAAATTTGGGCATATATTCTTGTTGTTAATGTCTGACCTTCATTTAGAAACGAAATTTGACTGCTTGCAGACAATCCACTAGTTAAATAAAGCGGTGCGGTTTCTGCTAAAATTCTGCCAATTGAAAGCACAACACTTGTCATAATTCCTTGGCGAGCAATTGGCAAAACAATTTTACGAATTGTTTCTCATTTACCAGCACCTAGTGCATACGAATTAATTCTTAATTCCATTGGCACAGCATTTAAAGCTTGTTGAATTGTCCGAATAAAAATTGGTAAAATTACAATAAGAATAGTTAAAGTTCCAGCAATTAATGATTTGCCAGCCGCTCCGTGTGAAGTTAATCCTAATGTTTGAACAAAGAATATCAATCCAAACATTCCAAATAAAATTGATGGAGTGGCGCCAAGTGAGTCAATAAAAAATAATAAAAGTTTTTTCACTTTTGAATTAGATGTAAATTCATTTAAATAAATAGCAATAAAAAGTGATAAAGGGAAACCAATTCAAATGGCAACAATAATAATTAATAGTGTATTAACTAAAGCTTGACCTGTTGTGTCTTTATAAAAACTAATAACACTACTATATTGTGAACTAATTGCAGCACCACCAATTGAAATTACATTTTCAAGGATTCAGAATAAAAAAATAAAGGTTAAACCAATTGATAAATATTCTCAAAATATTTTTCAATAGTCATAAATTTTAATGAATTTATTTTCTTGCACACGTCGACTAATAAATTCAGCCACATTATCACTATTAACTTTGTGGTGATAAGTCAACTTTTCAAAGCATGAACTTATTGCACTTGGAATAATGTAAATGGTTTGAGTAATAAAGCGTGTTAAATTAGTTCATCAATTTTGTTTTTTTTGCGATTGTTTTTTTGTTAAACGCATTGCAATTGCATTTAAAATAATAACAAAAATAAACATCACAATTCCAAAAGCAAATAGTAAACCTTGCAATCAAGCTCCACCACCTTCAGCAAACATGTTTGCTGATATCAATGCTCCAAGTGATCTTAATCCGCTTGTTAAAACACTAAATAAGCCATCGTTAAATGTGTTGTTATACAATTGCGATTGTAAGATCATACTTACTGCCATTGTTTCTCCAATTGCTCGACTAATGGCAATAATGACTCCAACTGTAATTCCGTTACGACAATCGCGTTTGCAAATCTTATAGATAGTTCTAGTTTTAGTATTACCTAATGCCATCGCAGAAGATAATAATTCAGGATCGACTCCATCTAGTGCATTTAATGATAAGGATACGATCGTTGGTAAAATCATAAACGATAACATTAAACTTGCTGTAATACAGCTGTAATTTGTCCCACTACCAAAAATAAATCCCGTGATGCTTCCTAATGCAACCGTAGCAAATAATCCAAAAATAACTGAAGGAATATCAGCTAATAATTCAATTGCAATTCGCATAAGTTTTTGAAAGCGAATTGGCATACGATATTTAATAAATAATGATGATTTAATTCCAATTGGAGCTGCGATTAAAATTGCAATTCCAGCTGAAAGGATTGTTACGCACAATGGTAATCAAACACTAGCTTCACCTTTATTTAAATCAAACTTACCTGTAAAAATGATGTTAGTAATGCCAAAATGTTCAAATCCAGGAATCGCTGCATAAATAATGAAACCAATTAATGCCAAAAATATTAATGCAAATGCTCATGACAAAAAAGAAGAAACCGTTCTATAAGAACGATCGGCCATAATTTTTCGTTGGTTGTTTCGTTTTTCACTACGATTAATCTGCATAAAAACTATTTATCATCAGCACCAAAATGTCAATTTTCAGGTCATGGATTACTTTCATCAAATAAATCACAATCGCTGACAGCAAATTTTCCATTTTTTGACATCGACTCTTTATCAGCGTTGGTGATCTTTTTTGCGCCTGTTTTTTCTCATTGCTCTTCAGATGAATCAGGCCCAATTAATCACTGAATGAATTTCCACTTAGCAGAAGATTCATCAACAGCTAACATTACATTCAATGGACGATAGAAATTGTAACCGTCGTTTGTGTCTTTAATTTTTTTAACAGAAAAGGGATGATCGTTATAAGCTAAAATACCAATATGCTCTTTTTCAATTAAATCTTTGTTTTGTTCCACAAAACCACTTGATAAATAAATCATTCCTCCTGGTTTTTTGTTTTTAAAAAAATAGTCTCATGCTCGTGAGTTTGCTTCGTCAGTGTCGTAAACTTTGGTATCTGATCCGTAATCCCCGGTTTTGAAAGCGTTTTTTTGTCGATCAGTTAATTCATTTGAATCAATAGTGAAATGGCTTCCAGCAAAAAAACTTGCGGCTGTACCACTAGTAGTTGAACCACCAGAACGAACAAACGGAGAAATTGGCTGGTTATTTAATAAATTAATATCATTTTGATTCAATCCACTATTATTTGACAAAAAACCACCTAAATTACGGTATTTATCACCTAAATTATCGCTGTATCCCGAAAATAAACGATATAGCTGAATAGCGTTAGTTTGATTTAATGTTAAACATGTTCTTAGTTTGCTTAATCCTTCATCGCTCATTCCAACTGGAGGAATAAACAATAAACATATTCCTTCTCAACCAATGGTAATGGTTTTTATATTTTTTTCTTTTCACTGTGTTTGATATTGTTCTTTAACAGCTTCATATGGGTCTTTGGAAGCATTGCCAATATCTGAAAATCCTTCAGCAACTTGTGAAATACCAAAACCACTTCCACCTGCATCAACTGTAATGTCGTATTGTGGATAAATTAGTGAATATTGATAGCTTAATTGTTCAAGAAATGGTTTTACTCCACTTGAGCCTACGCAAGAAATAGAAGTTGAATGTCTTCAACTAATACTAAAACAAGCCAAAAGTGCGATGGGAATTAACCCAAATAGACTATATAGACAAGTTTTAAATCGCCTTTTCATATAAATATGAAACAATAGGATTATAACTATTATTAATTTTATTTATATTAAATATTAAAAAACTAATTATGAATAATAAAATTTTCCTTACTAATGTTCTTTAAAAGGGTGTTTTTTATTAACTTTTTTTCTTCATTATTGTAAATTGAAAAGAAATTATCAAAAATAATAATTTTGTTCTTTTCATTTAACAAATTAATTAATTGATAAATCGTAATTTTCTTATTCTCGTTAGCTAAATCTAACTTTTTCATTACTTCACTAACAAATGGTTTTTGTAATAAATCTAACTCATTATCTGTTTTAAACAATAATCTTTGCTCAAAATTAAAATAACAAATCATTTTATTTAAACTGATTTGGTTTATTTCTTTAATATTAATGTTGTTTATAAAAAAATCATAATCATTATTAACAATTCTATTAGTTAAAAACAACGATAATTCACCTAAATTAATTTGTTTGAGCTCATGTAAATGTTTAATTTTAATATCACTACCATTAAAGTTAAAAGATATATTTTTTAATTTATTGATAACAACGTTTCCGGTTGACTGAATATTGTCAACTTCATAAAACATCAAATAAATGTTTTTCATTTTCTTATAGTTAATGTACTGAAGAATAAATCCAGCAATGTTACTTAAATTATTTAGAAAATAAACCAATGTACTAATGATAAAGAATAATTGACCAACGCTCATTGTTTCTTTTTTGTTAATGATTAAAATACCAACAAAAACAATTGCAATATAAATTGCATCATTAAAAATAGTTTTAATTAAACCTAACCGATTGTCAAATAAGTTTTTAGTGTTATGTAATTCAATTGCTGAATGAAAACTTTGATTTATATCATCTTTTAAATGGTTATTAATAATTGCATTATGATGATGTGTTTGATTAAAAATATATTTTTGTGACAAATGATTTATATTGTTGTTTGTTTTAATTGCTTTTTCGTAAAGATCTTTTTGACGAATAAAAGCTAAAAATAAATAAATTAATTCAAAAATTAAACCAATTGCAATAATTGGTAAAAACGGTATATTAACAATAACAACAATAATAAAAATAATAAAGTTAATAACAATATCACTGATCAAATTAGGGATATTATTTAGTTCGAAATAACCAATAGCATATATGGCATCATTTAACAAATAAAAGTAATTTTGATCAACTTTATTAATGAATGATTTCTTCTTATTGAACAATCTTTTTAATAACTTATTTTTATATGTTAAATATGTATCGTAACTTACTTTAATTATCAGTCATGAATAAATATAATTCCCAATATTTTTCATTAAACCAATAATCAAAAAAGTAAAGCAAATGAAAATTAGTGTTTTAAGTGCTTGTGTATTAATCGTTAAATCAATAATGCTATTCATGAATAATCCAAACGCAACTGTAATTCCTGCAATTAACATTTGAATACAAACACTAATAATCAATCAACTTGGATTTAAGGAAAATCAATCAATTTTTTCTTTTAAATTAATTTTAACTTTTTTAAGTTTTCTTACTTTAATTAAAATACCACCAAATGTTTTACCTAACTCTTCATAAGTTAAATCATATTTTCCAATAGCCGAATCATAAATTACAATATTATCTTTGTTCTTCTTAGCAATGACAAAATGATTGCCTTCTTTTTTATTAATTAACAAAACAAAATAATCGTTAATTTCTAAATTGATAAATTCATTAAACGATAGTTGATAGCTTGTGGCATTAATACCAAAATGTATACAAGCATTTTCAAATTCAAAAAGATTAAGCCCTAGTTGATTAATAGAGCAATAATCTAACACTTCGTGATAATTTTCATTATGATAGAAGTGGTTAATTAAACTATTAATAACACAAGCTCCACACTCGTTGTTATTTAATTGCTGTGTAACTCTCATTTATTAATAAATAGGCATTAATAGAGAGAAATAAAAAAATAAAAAACTTACGCTTAGTAATATTTTTGAAGTTCACTAATTTTAATTCGTTTTTGTTCCATTGAATCACGGAAACGAATTGTTATACATTGATCATTAATTGAATCATAATCAAAAGTAATACAATAATAAGTTCCAATCGCATCTTGACGGCGATAACGTTTGCCGATTGAACCAGACGAATCATAAACTGATGAAATGTTATCTTTTAATAATTGTTGATAAATTTTATATGCTTCATCACTTAATTTATTAACTAATGGGAGAACCGCAAATTTAATTGGTGCTAATTCTTTAGGGAAATGCATTACAATTCGTTCATCTTTTTCCAATTGTTGTTTTTCATATACATCGCAACATAATGCATAGAATAAACGTTCAACACCAACACTTGGTTCAATAACATGTGGAACTATTTTGATATTAGTTTTATCATCTAAATATCATAAATTTGCTTTAGAAAATTTGGCATGTTGAGTTAGATCTCAATCTCCACGATCGGCAATTCCTCATAATTCACTATATCCATGAGGAAAGTTGTATTGAATATCAACAGTTCGACTTGAATAATGACTTAATTCTTCTTTTTTGTGTTCGTTGAGTCTGATATTATCTTTATTTAAACCAATAACATCTATTAAAAAGTTTTGGATCTTATTTAACTGTTCATTAAAAATGTCTTTTTTAATGTCTGGATATGTAAAAATTTCACATTCCATTTGTTCAAATTCACGTGTGCGGAAAATAAAGTTACCAGGTGTAATTTCATTACGAAATGCTTTACCGATTTGACAAACACTAAATGGCAATTTTAATCGCATTGTTCTTTGTATGTTCATGAAATTAATAAAAATGCCTTGTGCTGTTTCAGGACGCAAATAAACTGTATTTTTAACTTCGTCAACTACACCCATTTGTGTTGCAAACATTAAGTTAAAATTACGAATGTGTGTTCAATTAAATTTACCGCACATTGGACAAACAATATGGTGTTTATCAATAATCTTTTTTAATTCATCAAATGATGTATTTTCACTAACGCTTTCATCTGTAAATTCTTCAATTAATTTATCGGCTCGAAAACGATTGTGACATTCTTTACAGTCAATTAATGGATCTGAGAAATTATCTAAATGTCCAGAGGCCTTTCATACGCTTGAATTTAGAATAATACTACTATCTAATCCAACTGCATTTGAAGTTTGCGTTACAAAATGGTCTCATCATAGTTTTTTAATGTTATTTTTAACTAAAACACCTAACGGACCATAGTCTCATCCGTTAGCAATTCCGTTATAAATTTCACTACAACTAAAAACAAAACCATTGTTTTTAAGATGATCAACTATTTCTTGTTGAAAAAAATTACTTGTTTTTTTCATCTTGTTACCTTTTCTATAAATTTAGAAAATAAATGATTTCAGTATTACTAAAAATAATTATCTAAATTTCTTTATTTTGCTTAAATTATATTAATTAGAGCTTATAAATTTTTACAGTTTTGTGCTTATATTATTATCTGTTATTTATTTGTATATATACGTTTAATAAACTATATTATTACTATAGAAAACATTACAGTTTAGCATTCAAAATAAGTAACAATCAATTAATTATGTAAATAAAGGAATGTTTAATATAAATGTAAATTAATGATGAAATTTTGTTGTTTCATAATTAAATTTTTACAGCAATCAGCTCCTTAAATAATCGATGCAAACACTTATCTTTAACTACTCTTTAAAAAAAATAAAAAAATTTTTTTGTTTTATATAGTTATATTACTCGATTAATTATTCAATTTAATTAATACTTACTTATGGAAAATAAAATTAAAACACCTAAACAAATTGTAACTGATGCAAATACTGCAGCTGCTACAATTGGTTATATGATGAGTGAAATAGTGTGTATTTATCCTATTTCACCAAGTTCAGCAATGGCTGAATATGATGATGAATTAGCTAGTAAAAATACAAAAAATATTTTTGGTGAAGTTGTTCGAGTAGCTGAAATGCAATCTGAAGGTGGTGCTGCAGGAGCAGTTCACGGAAGTTTAGCAGCTGGAGCACTTACTACAACATATACAGCAAGTCAAGGATTATTACTAATGATTCCTAATATGTACAAAATGGCTGGGGAAATGCTTCCGGCTGTTTTCCATGTTAGTGCTCGTTGTCTTGCTACACATGCATTAAACATCTTTGGTGATCACTCTGATGTTATGGCCACACGTCAAACTGGATTTTGTTTATTAGCATCTAATTCACCACAACAAGCAATGGATTTAGCTCTAATTGCTCACGTTTCAGCAATTAAATCCAAACTACCATTCTTACATTTCTTTGATGGTTATCGTACTAGTCATGAAATTAACAAAATTTATGAAGTTAGTAATGATGTGATTCAAGCAATGTTACCAATGAAAGAAATTAATGAATTTAAGTTAAATTCACATAATCCTGAGCATCCTAAACAAACCGGAACTGCACAAAATGGCGACATTTTCTTTCAAAATCGTGAAGCAGCAAATCCAGCTTACATTAAAGCTTATGACATTGTTGTTGAAACAATGCAACAATTTGGTAAATTAACTGGAAGAAATTACGCTCCATTTATTTATCACGGTGATAAAGAAGCTACTGAAATTGTTGTTTTAATGTGTTCAGCTAACGAAACAATGATTAATGTTAGTAAATATTTAAACAGCAATGGTAAAAAAACTGGAGTATTAAGCGTTCATTTATATCGTCCTTTTAATGCTAAAGATTTTGTTAATCTAATTCCAAATACTGTTAAAACTATTACTGTTTTAGATCGAACTAAAGAACCTGGTTCAGTTGGTGAACCTTTATATACTGATGTAGTTAGTGCATTAAAAGAAAATAATCGAACTAGCATTCAAGTCTTAGGTGGAAGATATGGATTGGGTGGAAAAGATTTCCAATCATGTGATGGATTAGCGGTATTTAATAATATGAGTTCGTCTCATCCTAAGAATCATTTTACAGTTGGAATTAACGATGATGTAACTAATACATCACTTGAAGTTGATACTAATTTTATTCTTCCTGATCATGGTGATTATAACTGTTTATTTATTGGATTAGGAAGTGATGGAACTGTTAGTGCTAATAAATCAACAATTAAAATTATCGGTAACAATACTAATAAATTTGTTCAAGCTTACTTTGAATATGATTCAAAAAAATCTGGTAGTTTGACTTGTAGTCACTTAAGAATTAGTGATTATCCGATTGAAAAACCATATGCAGTACATAATGCTGATTTTATTGCTATTCATAACTATACGTTTATTCATAATTATGACATTTTAAAGGGTCTAAGAAAAAATGGAAAAGTATTAATTAATACTAACTTAAGCTTTGAACAATTATGCCGTGATTTACCAGAAAATTTTAAAGATCATCTAAAGAAAAATAATGCTGAAGTTTATGTTTTAAATGGATTTAAATTAGCACGTCAATGTGGTTTAAAAAATCGAATCAGTACTATCATGCAAGCGGCATTTTTTAAAATCGCTAATGTCATTAAATATGATTTAGCAATCAAACAAATGAAAGAATTTGCTATTAAATCATACTCACGTAAAGGACAAGCAATTGTTGATGCAAACATTAAAGCAATTGATTTAGCTGCAAGTGAATTAAAAAAGGTTAATGTTGAACAAATTATTAGTACTCCAAGTCAACCTTTCATGAATAATAAACGTGTTAACGATTACTATAACTCGTTTATCCTACCAATCGAAAAACGATTAGGTGACACATTGCCTGTAAGCACTTTTGATCCTGCAGGAAATGTACCTACAGCTACAAGTCAATATGAAAAGCGAGGAATTGCCATTAATATTCCAACATGAATTGCTGAAAATTGTATTCAATGTGGTCAATGTACTTTAGTGTGCCCTCATGGTGTTATTCGTCCATATTTACTAGATGAAGAAGCGCGTAAACGAGCTCCAAGTACATTAAAGTCTCGTCCAGCAATTGGAATGAAAGGTTATGAATACGTTATTCAACCAAGTCCATTAGACTGTACAGGTTGTGAATCTTGTGCACGAACTTGTCCAGCTATAAAAAAAGCTTTGGAAATGAAAAATTTAAATGAACAACGTGAATTAGCAATTAAACATTATGAATTCTTACAAAGTCTTCCACCGGTTGCTAATGTTCCATTTAAACCGGAAACTGTTAAAGGAGCACAATTCTTAAAGCCATATTTTGAATTTAGTGGGGCGTGTGCTGGATGTGGAGAAACTCCATACATTAAAATTGTTACCCAATTGTTTGGTAAAAACATGATGATTGCTAACGCTACTGGATGTAGTTCAATTTATGGAGGTAGTGCACCAAGTTGTCCATATACAAAAGATAAAGATAATATGGGGCCAAGTTGAGCTAACTCCTTATTTGAAGATAATGCTGAATTTGGTTATGGAATGTTTTTAGCAATGCAATACCGTCAAAAAAGTGCTTATAATGTTCTTAATCAATTAAAAGCAACCAAAATTAGTGATAAGTTATCTGAAGCCATTGATTACATGAATGCTAATCAAACTACCAAATTAACTAATGTTGCTAAATTACAATTAATAGAAGCTTTAAAAGCTGAACAAGCTAATGAATCTAATAAATCATTATTAGAAATAGCCATTAAAAATGAAGATTTATATGCTAAAAAATCACAATGAATTGTTGGTGGTGATGGTTGAGCATATGATATTGGTTATGGTGGGCTTGATCATGTGTTAGCCAGTGGTGAAAACGTTAATATTCTAGTAATGGATACTGAAGTATATTCAAATACTGGTGGACAATCATCTAAAGCGACCCCAACCGGATCTGTAGCTAAGTTTGCAGCTAGCGGAAAGAAAACACGTAAAAAAGATTTAGGTTTAATGGCCATAAGTTATAAAAATGTTTATGTTGCTCAATGTGCCATGGGTGCTAACCAACAACAATTAATTAATGCTTTAGTTGAAGCTGAATCATATGATGGACCAAGTATTGTAATTTGTTATGCTCCATGTATTAACCACGGACTAGATATGAGCAATAGTCAAATGCGTGAAAAATTAGCTGTGCAAACAGGCTACTGACATCTATATCGATATGATCCACGTAAGGAAGTTCCAATGAGTGTTGACTCGCCTGAACCAACTTTACCTTATACTGAATTCTTAAAGGGTGAAGCACGATATGCAACACTTGCAGCTAAGCATCCTGATATTGCAAACGAATTGTTTGCTGAGGCTGCCCTTGAAGCTAAAGCGCGTCGACAAACTTATGTTGACATGATGAATAGTATGAAAGCTAAAGTTAATGCTAATAAAACTACTGAAGTAAAAACTGAAAATAAGGAGATTAAAAATTAACTATGAGTAAAAGAAAAGCAGCTTATGTTGATAAAGATCAATGTATTGGTTGTGGAGCTTGTGTCGGTGTCTGCCCAAGTTTAGCAATTAGCATGGATGAAAACGGCAAAGCTCAAGTCGATGAACAAAAGTGCATCGGTTGTGGAGCTTGTACTAATGTTTGTCCAGTTGGCGCTATTAAATTAAAAGATATTGAAGAATAGTTATTCTTCTTATTAATAAAAATTACAACCTTAATGGTTGTATTTTTTTATATTTCAATTTTATCTAGTAAAAAATCATAACCATTATAAAAGTAGTAACCATTAAAGTCACGATTATAAATATTTCGGTCAATGCTTATAAGTGCTTTATCTAAATTATCTTTAATATATCTAAATGGCTTTAATTCACGTTGTAAAATCAATTCATCATTAACTGTTCAACAACATTGCAAATAACAAATTTTTCCTAGTTTTTCATAAACAAAAACAACTTCTAAATTTTTACGAACATAAATATTATTTTTATTTCGTTCATGAATGTTAATTGTTAAAGCACACACATTATGTCTTGCACTTAGTAAATGATTGAAAACAACATTTTCAAACAAGTGTCCTGTATCTTTGACTTCAAAATTATTAAACAATGAATATAATCCAATATCAATTGCATAAACCTTATAGTTTTTTCTTTTCCTTACATCATGAGCAACATAACGATCTTGTTATATCATTGAAGTGTTAATTAAAAATGCATCGGTAAAGTGTTCCACATATTTATTAATTGTTTTTTCACTAGTTTTAATATTTAATTTAGTTCTTAATTTATTTTTTAAATTGGTTGGTGAAAAAGTTTTACCTGAACTTAAAATCAATTCAATTAAAATCTCTCTTAATAAAACACTATTATTAATTCGGTATCTATTTTTAGCATCAATTAGATATGTTTCTTCAAGAATTGTTCTAAGTATTTCTTGTTTAGTTGATTTATCACTACTTAAAACAACTTGTGGTAATCCACCGTATTGCATATATTCAATAAGAGCATCAAATTCATTTCCTTTTTTATATTCATAAAATTCAGCAAATGACAATGGATAAACACGAATTTCTGTACTTCTTCCAGCAAATTCTGTTGCTATATCTTTTGATAAAAACTTTGAGTTGCTTCCTGTTACATAAACAACAGAATTTTTAATTTGCATTAACGTATTAAGTAATGATTCAAAACCTTCTAATTCTTGAATTTCATCTAATAAAAAATAACATTTTTTATCATCTTTAATCTGATTATTAATGAATTCATTAATTGCAATTAAATTAATTTCCTTCTTATTTAATTTATTAATTTTCATTGCCCGTTTGAATGCCATTAAATGATTAACATTATCAAATGAAAACTGAATAATATGATCAGGAGATACACCGTTGTTAATTAAGTATTGATAAAATATTTCATTCAATAAAGACGATTCCCCCGATCGTCTAGCACCAGTAATTATTTTGGCAAGTCTATTATCTCTATACTAATTAGTTCATTTAAATATTTGTCTCTTTTAATAATCATAATACCTTTGTTAACAAATATTAAAATGCGTTTTGTTAAAAAATAAATAATTACATCTAATTTTTGTTAATTTTTACAATTGTTATACGTAATTTACGCAGAAATAGATGGTTTACGTCTAATTTTGTTAACACTTTGTCATTTTTACAACTGTTTATCACTGTAATAATATTTTTATTGGAATATAATAATTACTAATATGTCTAATAAAAGAGTAGCAATAGTTGATAAAACAAAATGCTTTGGCTGTATGAAATGTATGACAATATGCCCAATGTTTGCTATTACAATGGATGAAAATACTAAAGCATTTGTTCACAATAAACGTTGTGTAGGTTGTGGACGATGTATTGGTGCATGTCCAGTTAATGCCATTAAATTAATTGAAATAGAAGAAAAAATTTAGAGTTGTGTTCTCTAAAATTTTTTCCACTGCAAATATAAAACTATTTTTATTTTTTTCTTAATCATTCCAAGTGTAGCAATGACACTTAAACCAATTAATAATACTCCACCAATTACTGCTCCAAAAATTAATGCAACTGATGAAGAATGATCAAAATAATCCTTTTCAACAATGTTTAAATTAATTGTTTCGGTGTTTGTAACTTTTTCTAAGTTGGTGTTATAAACATCTGAATAATGTGTTTTAGTGCCTGGTAAAACATATAAATTTATGTTTCTTTTATTATCTGCATCTGTACTGGTTCCATCACCAAATACTTTTTGATTACCTTGGCCTAATGAAATTACGTCTTTATTTTTTTCAATATATTTTCTTGTTCAGTTAAAAAAGAAATTTTCAGTATTAGTTGTGTTATAAAAAGCAAAGGGTCCAATTTTTTCCATGTTACTTTCAAAAACAATGTTACTGTTTAGCTTTTTGCAATTTTCAAATGCATGAGCTTTGATTTCTTTTAATGATGAAGGTAAAACTTCATTAGTTAATGTTAAAAGATCTTGATCTCTAAATGCTTGAGCTCCGATTGATTGCAACGCATCACTTGAAAAAGTAATGTTTTTAATCTTATTAGTTTTAGAACTATTAAGTCTAAAAGCATTTTCACCAATAGTAAGTAATGTACTTGGTAAAAGTACATCAGAACCGCTTGCGTTTGTCGTCAAATTATCTTTGAATCCATTAGGATTAATTTCAATTACAGGGTATTTCTTAGCGTTAAAAGTGTATTCATCAGCAATTTGAAAATCACCTAAAGCTCCAGTATTTGCACCATTTTTTAATGAAACTGATAATCCTTCTACAGCTTTAGATCCAACTGATTTTTTTACTAATCTAAGATCAAGTTCATCTTTGGTTAATTCCCGGTATTTTTTTTCATCATGATATGAACCTTTTACTAAATTAGTAATACTATGGTTATTGTTATTAGCAACCAATCCAGTGCATAATGCACCTGAACCAATTAATAAAGCAGCAGACATTGAAAATAATTTCTTTTTCATATTAACTTAATTTTACTTATTTCAATTGTTCCCGTTAATTTAATTTTACTTATTTATTCTAATTCAATTGTTCCTGGAGGTTTTGAAGTTAAATCATATAATACACGATTTATTCCTTTAACTTCATTAATAATTCGAGTAGTAATCTTACTTAAAAGTGAATAAGGCAATTCACAAATTTTTGCAGTCATAAAATCATCTGTGCTTACTGCACGAATAATTGCAGCATATTCATAAGTTCTTCCATCACCCATAACACCAACTGAACACATGTTACTCAATGCAATAAAATATTGATTAGGATTAAATTTTAATTTTGCTTTGATAATTTCGTCACGTAAAATGTAATCAGCTAATTGCACAATCTTAACTTTTTCGGGAGTTACTTCGCCAATAATTCTTACTCCTAATCCTGGACCTGGAAAAGGTTGACGATAAACTTCGCTTTTATTTAAACCTAATTCCATTCCCAATTTTCTTACTTCATCTTTGAATAAATTTCTTAACGGTTCAATTAAACCACTAAATTTTAAGTTTTTTGGTAATCCACCTACATTATGGTGTGATTTAATTGTTGCGCTTTTACCTAATCCAGATTCAATCACATCTGGATAAATTGTTCCTTGAGCTAAAAAATCAATCTTACCTAGTTTTTTAGCTTCTTTAGCAAAAACTTCAATAAATTGGTGACCAATAATTTTTCGTTTTTGTTCAGGATCACTAATTCCTTTTAAAGCTGAATAGAAAGTTTTAGATGCATCAACTATTTTTAAATTTAATGATTTATATTTTTTAAAAGTGTTTTTAATTTCATTAATTTCGTTATAACGCATTAAACCATGATCAACCAAAACACAAATTAAATTACGTTTAATAGCTTTAGACAATAAAACTGCACATACAGATGAGTCAACCCCACCTGAAAGTGCTAGTAAAACTTTTTTATTGCCAATTTTGTTTCTTAATTCTTTTACTTGACTATTAATAAATGATTTCATTTGTCAATTTCCTTGACAATGACAAATATCAAAGACAAAGTTTTTAAAAATATTTTGTCCTTTAACTGTATGTTGAACTTCGGGATGAAATTGCACTGTATATATATTTTTTTTAATATTTTCAAATGCAGCAATTGGGCAATCTTTAGTTTTAGCAATCAACTTAAACCCCGTTGGTAACTTACTAACATAATCAGTGTGTGACATAAAAACATTAGTTTTTGTTTTAATGCCTTTTAATAATTTAGATTGATATGGAATTAAAGTTGTGTTTCCGTATTCACTAACTTTAGCAGTACTTACTTTACCATTCAGTAAATGAGCAATTAATTGACAGCCATAACATATTCCAAGAATTGGAATATTTAATTCAAAAATATCCTTACTAATAGTTGGTGAATTTTTTAAATAAACACTGTTTGGCCCGCCAGTAAAAATAATTCCTTTTAAATTCATTTTTTTTAATTGTTCAACTGATATATCATGACTAATGACAACTGAATAAACATTTAAATTGCGAATTCTCCTAGCAATTAATTGGTTGTATTGTCCACCGAAATCAATTACTGCAATACATTCATTTTGTTTCATAACTACTTCTTATAATTGGTTGTTTCTTTTATTACACTTAGACTATGTGGGTGTGATTCAATCAGCGATGCATTACTAATCACAACGTATTTTGCTTTTTTTTGTAATTCACTAATTGTTTTACTTCCTAAATAACCCATCCCTGATCTTAATCCACCTGCCAATTGATAAAGAATATTACTTACAGTTCCTTCAATTGGTACCATTCCTTCAACACCTTCAGGAATTAATTTTTTAGTTCCATTTTGAAAATATCGATCTTTACTTCCGTTTTGCATCGCTTTAATTGAACCCATACCTCGATAAACTTTATAAAGTTTATTTTTAATTTTAATTTGTTCTCCTGGCGCTTCAGTGCTTCTTGCTAATAAAGACCCAAGCATGACTGTGCTTGCTCCTAGTCCTAATGCTTTAGTGATATCACCAGAATATTTAATCCCGCCATCAGCAATAATTGCTTTTTTGAATTGTTTTGCAACATTTGCACAATTCATTACTGCTGTTGCTTGTGGATAACCGACACCAGAAACAATTCTAGTTGTACAAATACTCCCAGGTCCAATTCCAACCTTAACAACATCTGCACCTGCATTAAATAATGCATATGTAGCTTCAGCTGTTGCTACATTTCCTGCAACTAAATCAACTTTAGGAAATAACTTCTTTATTTGTTTAACTGCATCAATTACTTTTTGTGAATGACCATGAGCTGTATCTAAAACTAAAAGATCCACTCCTGCTTTAACTAGAGCTGTTGCTCTTTCAATTAAATCATTACTAATACCAATTCCTGCACCTACAACTAAATGCTTGTCTTTATCAATGCATGCTAAATTTAATTCATCTTTAGTTAATTTGACCTTTTTAACTTTTAAAACTTCTTTAACTTGTAGATCAATACTCATATTTTTATGAATAATGCCAATGCCTCCAGCTTTAGCCATCGCAATAGCCAATTTACTTTCAGTAACTGTATCCATAGCTGCAGAAATGATTGGTAATTTAAGTGTTAGTTTTTTTGTTAATTTAACACTTAAATTAGTTTCGTGTGGTAGTACATTTGAATAATTAGGAATAGCTAATAAATCATCAAATGTATATGCTTTAGTAATAATTTTTTCCATGTTATTGTTCTAATGTTACACTATAAATTTAATATTTTTAGATAAATAATAGTAAGATATACACATCCTATATAATCATTTAATATAGTAGGAATTTGTAGTTGATGAATCTTCAACAGACAAATTTCTACTTTTTTTAAGGGGTTGAACGGATTTAAATACCAATTAATTATGAGTCAAATGAATCAAGAATTACTAACAGCAATAACATTTATTGCTGATGAAAAGAAAATACCAAGAGATGCTGTAGTTGATGCTTTAAAAAATGCCATCATTAAATCCTACATGCGTGAATTTCCTGAAGAAGTTATTAATGCAGATATTAACATTGATCAAAAAATTCTTCATGTTTATCAAATTCTAAATATTGTTGATGACTACGAAGATCTAAACGATTATTGTGAGATTAGTCTTGATGATGCAAAAGCATTTTACGCAAAAAATAAAATTCAAAAAGAAGCAGTTGTTGGTGAACAGTTACATAAAAATATTGAACTAAATAAATTACCTAAGAAAATTGTTGACCGAATTATGCAAACATTCCGTCAACTAATTTTGATGCAATCTAATAACGTTATTTACCAGCGTTGAAAAGATCGTGTAGGAACAATTATTTATGCAGAAGTTGAAAAAAACGATAACCATGGCGTTGTTGTTAATTTGGAAAATGGTGAATTTGGATATTTAGGACGTAAAGATATTATTCCAAACGAAAATTTAATGCCTGGTCAAAAATACCGTTTTTTAGTTAAAGAAGTTTTACAATCATCGTCAGGATGGCCAATTTTATTAACAAGAACTAATGAAGAATTTGTTTTAGGTCTATTAAAAGAAGAAATTCCTGAAATTAATGAAGGTCTAATCGAAATCCACGCCATTAAACGTGTACCAGGATTTAAAACAAAAGTTTGTGTAAGTTCACATCAAATCGGTCTTGAACCATGTGGGACAATTATTGGCCCACAAGGAAGTCGAATTGCTGGTGTACGTCGAGAATTAAATTATGAACTAGTTGAAGCAGTATTCTACTCAGATGATTTTGAAACATTTTTAATCAACTTATGTTACCCAGCACTAATTTATGGATATAAAGTTGTTTCAGAAGCAACTGAAGATCATAAAAAACAAGTAATTATCGTTGTGCCAAGTGATCAAATGGCACTACTAATTGGTAAATTTGGAGCAAACATCCGTTTAATTAGCAAAATTTTAAATATTGATGCTGATGTCAAAACCCCACAAGAAGCCAAAATCGAAGATTTACAATACAATCGTGTGGAAATTAAAACACAACGTCAACGCACTTTTGAACGAATTCTTGAAAGTAATAAAGCTGGTCATGATCTTGACATGAACCAATTTAACAAACCTAATCCAATTGATTTAAATACTCTTAAAGATAAAGATAATACGATTGTAGCTCAATCAGAACCAAATACTCAAATTAAAGTTAAAAAGACTACATCTGCTAAAAAAATATTAAATTCATCCAATGCTGTTAATCTTTTGGATCAAATTGACAACTTCCAATTTGAATTACCAAAAGAAGATAATGAAAATGTAAATTCAAACATAAATAATAATCATGTAGAAAATGAAAAACAAGTTGAAATAGTTACTAAAAAAACTACAACTAACAAAAAATCATTAATTGAAAAATTAATGGCAAACGAAGAAACACGTCAACTATCAGGAAACGCTAGTGACCTTGAAGCTAAATTGGAAAATGAAAAAATTTTTAAAGAAGCAAATAAAAAGAAAAAATCTGTAAAAAAATCACGTAATAAAGCTAAGGTTGAACCTGCTAAATTTACTTCAATTCTTGAAGAATTCAAAAATAAAAATAATGAAGAATTGCTAAAAGAATTAGAAAATGAAAACCAAGATCGTGATTACGAAGAATTACTAGACAACTACGAAGATCAAGACGAAGAATAGTCTTATTCTTCGGTTTAGTTTTATTAAGGAGGAATTAAATGAAAAAAGAAAATGGATTTAAAAAACAAAAGAAAATTTTAGATAACCGAGAAAACATTGACTTAAAAAGTCAATTTAAGACAGTAAAAACAGGCGTTAAAAATGGTGTTTTTATTTTTTCCAAACCTCTAACTGTTGAAGAATTAAGCCAAAAATTAAATAAATCTTCTTCTGACATCTTAAAATTCTTTTTTATGAAAGGTGTAATGAAAAATATTAACACCTTATTAGATGAAAATGAAATTGG
Source organism: Candidatus Malacoplasma girerdii (assembly GCA_000770195.1). NCBI lineage: Bacteria > Bacillati > Mycoplasmatota > Mycoplasmoidales > Mycoplasmoidaceae > Malacoplasma > Candidatus Malacoplasma girerdii. Next base: position 561,168 of record CP007711.1, read on the forward strand.
TGAATTGTGTCTTGAATTTAATTTTGACTTTGAAAAACGAATTGAAATTGATGAAACCAATATTTTAAGCAACTTGAATGTTGTTGATGATGAAAAAGATTTAAAACCTCGACCACCAATTGTAACTATTATGGGGCATGTTGATCATGGTAAAACAACATTACTTGATTACATCCGTAATACATGTGTTGCCAAAGGAGAGGCTGGAGGAATCACCCAGTCAATTGGGGCTTATCAAGTTAAAAAAGACAACAATATTATTACTTTTATTGATACTCCGGGTCATGCAGCATTTACTGAAATGCGTGCACGTGGAGCTCATGCAACTGATATAGTTATTTTGGTTGTCGCTGCTGATGATGGCATTAAACCACAAACAATTGAAGCGATTGACCATGCTAAAGCTGCAAAGGTTCCAATTATCGTTTTTATTAATAAATGTGATAAACCAAATATTAATATTGACAATGTTTTAAGCCAATTATCAGAACATGAGTTAACTAGTGAAAAATGAGGAGGAGATACTATTACTGTTGAGGGTTCTGCATTAACAGGAATGGGTGTTAACAAATTATTAGAAGCAATTATTACTTTAAGTCAAGTAATGGAATTAAAAGCCAATCCAAATAGATTAGGAATGGGCGTTATTATTGAAGCCAATTTAGACAAAGGTTTGGGTCCTGTGGCTTCAGTAATTATTCAAAATGGAACCGTTGCTAAAGGAGATATGTTAATTGCTGGTGCTTCATATGGAAGAATTCGAGCAATGCTCAATGACCACAATGAAGAAATTAATTTAGCTTATCCTGCACAACCTGTAAAAATTACTGGATTAAATGCTGTACCTCAATCTGGTGATCATTTTGTCATTAGTAATAATGAAAAAGATATTAAAGAAATTGCTGAGCATATCCGTTTATATCAAATTAATGAACAAAATCGAGAACGTGAATTATTATCAGTTGATGCTGATACTAACTCAAAAAGATTAATCATTATTTTAAAAGCAGACGTTCATGGAAGCCTTGAAGCAATTAAAAATATGCTTGGTAAGATGAATGTTGATGGAGTAAGTGTTGTTTTCTTACGTGGAGCAACCGGAGGAATTACTAAATCTGATGTTGAATTAGCTAAAGCTTCTAAAGGAATTATTATTGGTTTTAATGTTAAGCCAAATAAAGCTGTTAAAGATCTTGCTAACATGCAACAAGTTCCAATTTACTTCTTCGATATTATCTATCGCTTAAGTGAAACTGTTGAAAAAATCATGAAAAAATCACTTGATCCAATTTATGTGGAAGAAGAAACAGCTGAAGCTGAAGTGAAGCAAATTTGAACTTATTCAAAGGTGGGAACTATTATTGGTTGTGGAATTAATAGTGGTGAAATAAACAGAAACGATCAAGCTCGTGTTTTGCGAGATGGAGTAGTTATTGCAAAAACTAAAATTGCTTCACTTCGTCACGGAAAAGAAGATATCACTAAGATTTCTTCCGGAAAAGAATGCGGAATTACACTAGAAAACTTTAATGACGTTAAAGTTGGTGATATCATTCAAACATTTAAAATTGTTGAAAAACAAATTATTTAATATGGGGACTGGAGTTAAAAGCAAATATTCAAAAGAACAAAACGAATCATTAATTCTTAAAGTTTTAAATCACACTTTAAAATTGGTTGATGATCCTGTTTTAAAACACGTTTCATTCACATATGTTCGTTTAAGTGGTGATAAAAGTTACTTAAAAGTTTATGTTGATACTTTTAACCGTGATCGGTTACCAAAAATTCTTCGTGCATTAGATAATGCATCAGGTTTATTTAAAAATGAATTAGCTCACCAAACGCACTTTTATAAAGTACCAAAAATTTCTTTTGTTGCAGATGAAACAATCGATAAAAGTCTAAAGATTGAAAATTTATTATCTAAAATTAAAGGAGTTAAATAAATATGGCTGATAATAAAGATTTACTAGAAAAAAACAATAATGAAGTTGATCAACCAGAAGCAACTGTAACTAGAATTAACCCAAACCAACCATTAGATTTAAATCAAAATCTAGGTAGCTTTGGATCTGAAGTCAAAGATCCTTCACTTGAAATCAAAAAAGATGTAATTGAAGAAGAAAAAATTGATGTCCGTGATCATTCTAAACAATTTGAAATAATTAAAGATCGTCCTGTTAAAGTTGATTTTGAACGTTTTAATCGTAAAAAAAGACCGATTAGTATTTTTGGTGGAATCTTTAATCGAAAAGAAAAAATTAATCATGAATACAAAACAGCTAATAGTAAACTTGCATTAAGTGTTGATAAATTACTACGAAACAACAAAACATTGGTTTTTGTTTGACTAACTAATTTATTAATTATCAGTGTAATTTTTGCTGTAACAATTGCTTTAGTTGTTGTTACTATTAATTCATGAAAAAACAAATCTGATATTAGTCTATGAAACATTGCATCTAATCAAAATATGGCAATAGCTGGAAATGTTTTTGGTTGCATTGCCATGGGAGTTACTTTTCTTCCTTTGTTTTATTTATTTATTACTGTTTTAGTTGGAATTAATAATGTATATGCTTCAAGAAACTATATGTATTATTTATGGCTCTCTTTAATTATTGGTTTAGTAATGATGAGCATTTGCATAATTCTAAATGGTATAGTGCTTGGTGAAGTTAATTCTTTCTGAACTGCTTAGTTAAATCCTAAAAAAATACAAAAAAAACACCGAATAATTCGGTGTATTTTTATTTGTACAAATAAGTATTAGCAGATTAACTTAAATTGGTTAAATCACTAACCACAATTACATGTGGCTGTGGAATGTACGGCTAATTACTTCGTCTTGTTGAGCTTTTGTCAACTTAACAAAGTTTACAGCATAACCACTAACTCGAACAGTTAGTTGAGGGTACTTTTCAGGGTGCTTTTGTGCATCAATTAATGTTTCACGGTTTAAAACGTTAACATTTATGTGGTAAGCACCTTTTCCAAAGTAACCATCCATCATTTCAACTAAGTTATCAGATGAATCTGTAGTTTTCTTTAATAGTTTTTTTGCCATAAAGAATCTCCTTTGTAATATTACTTATAGCTCCAATTATACATCTAGAATTAATTTTGTGAAAATATTATTAATTAGTTATATGTTATTTATTTATAGCTGGGCTATAAATAATGCTATTTTTATATATGATTTTATCAATAGAACAGTTATATTTATTACTAATGAACGATAAGTAATTTAATAAATATACTAGTACAAAAATTTTAATATATAATAGTAAAACTTTTTATAAGCAAATTATGCAAAAGTCAACAATGATTAAGAAAGAAACAGCCCACAAAAATCGTCAATGATTTATGATTGATGCTCGTGGTGCTGTTTTAGGTAAACTTGCTGAACAAGTAGCTAATTTGTTACGAGGTAAACATAAAGCGGACTTTACGCCAAATGTGGACTGTGGTGACTATGTCATTGTTTATCATGCTAACGAAATCATTCTTACAGGTAACAAACTAGAAAAAGAAAATTGATATACACACAGCCAATATATTGGTGGGTTGCGTACAAGAAGTGGTAAAATCATGAAAGAAAAATATGCTGAAGAATGATTAACTACAGCTGTTAAAGGAATGTTGCCAAAGAACCGATTAGCTAACAGAATGATTACTAAATTACATGTTTTTAGTGGTGAAGTTACAAAAGATTTTGCTGCTCAAAAACCAACTGTATTAACTGCTAAGGGAGTGCGTGAATAATGGCCAATACTGTAGCAAGCTATAAAGGATTAGGACGAAGAAAAACTTCTATTGCTAGAGTTTTAATGACTCCGGGTACAGGAAAAATTACCGTTAACAAACGTGAATTAAACGAATATTTTCCAAGTGTTTTCTTAATTCAGAACTTACAACAACCACTAGTATTAACAGAAAATACTAGCAAATTTGATATTGCTATTAAAGTTATTGGGGGTGGTTTCCAAGGACAAAGTGGAGCAATTAGATTAGGTATTGCTCGAGCTTTAGTGAGTTTCGATGAAAATTTAAAACCAATCCTTAAAAAAGCCAAGATGTTAACTCGTGATAGCCGCAAGAAAGAACGTAAAAAATTCGGAAAATACGGAGCACGACGAAGTCCACAATTTACCAAACGTTAGGTTTATTTCGTCAAAAACCAAATACATTCAAGTTGTTAATAATAGCCTTTTACTATATAATAATACGGCCTTAACAGCTTAATGGGAGTATAGCTCAGCTGGTTAGAGCACACCCCTGATAAGGGTGAGGTCGATGGTTCGAGTCCATTTACTCCCACCATTTATGGGGGATTAGCTCAACCCGATAGAGCACCTGATTTGCACTCAGGGGGTTGTGGGTTTGAATCCCATATCCTCCACCATATTAAAACAATATAGATACTAGACACAAACTAATATCTTTTTTTTATTATCTTTTAATCTATTTTATAATGAACCATATAGGAGAATAAAATATGAAGATTGGTTTACCAAAAGAAATAAAAAATAATGAAGGGCGTGTTGGTTTAACACCACATGCAGTTAGTGAATTTATTAAGGCTGGACATACAGTTTTTGTTGAAAAAAATGCAGGAGTTGAATCTGGATTTAATGATGAAGAATACATTAAAGCTGGGGCGAGCATTGTTGATACTAAAACTGCTTGAGATCAACCAATGATTGTTAAAGTAAAGGAACCTCTTGAAAGTGAATACAAATACTTTAAAGAAAATCAAATTATTTATACATATTTTCATTTAGCTGGTGATCGAGCTCTTACCGATGCATTAATGAATAAAAAAGTAATTTCAGTTGCTTATGAAACAATGGTTAAAGATGGAAGACTTCCATTATTAGCACCAATGAGTCGAGTTGCTGGAAAAAGAAGTGTGATTATTGCTGCTACTCATTTAGAAAAACACCATGGTGGTGAAGGAATTCTTCCTGGAGGAGTACTAGGAACTGAAAAAGGACAATTTGTGATTATTGGTGGTGGAGTTGCTGGTGAAAATGCATGCAGGGCTGCATTAGGATTAGGAGCTAATGTAACTATTCTTGATTCAAATCCTAAAGCCATTGAATTCTTAAATAAATGTGAAACATGCCATGGATTAACCAAAATCTTTGGTAATAAATATATTGTGGAAACTGCTACACCTGAAAATATTGCTAAATGAGTAAAACAAGCTGATGCAGTCATTTCAACTGTTTTAGTCCGTGGCGCAAGTGCCCCTAAAGTTGTGAGTGAAGCAATGGTTAAAACAATGAAGAAAGGCTCAGTAATCATTGATATTGCTATTGACCAAGGTGGAAGCATTGAAACTGTTGATCATATTACTACTCATGATAAACCAACATATGTGAAACACGGTGTGATTCATTATGCAGTAGCTAATATGCCAGGAGCAACCCCAAGAACAGCAACCGCTGCACTTGTACATGCGACAACTGAATATGGCTTAATTTTAGCGAAAGAAGGAATTAAAGCGGCATTACATAACGATACAATCTTAACTGGAATTAATACGATTAGTGGTCATTTAACTTGTGAACCAGTAAGTAAAACATTTACTGACATTAAGTTATATGATGCAAAAGAATTAGTATCTAAACTGTAATTTAATCTAATTTATTGTTATATAACATAGTTCATATTGTGTAGTTTAAATTAAAAAACCTTCAAAAATTGCACCGCAAGGTGCTTTTTTGTTTTTATAAAATAAAGATGTAATTATGAAATTTAAAAATTTCACAAAATTTTCTGCAGGAATTGCGTTAATTTCAGCACTTCCTGTTGGTGTGAATTTATCTAATCCACATACACACACAGTAGTTTAGTTGTTGAAAACAAAACAACAAGTGATATTTCTTGGAATATTAATGAAGATGGGTTAATTTCACCTGCTGATAAAGGACAAATACAAGGTGAAATAACAATTCCTGATACTGTTAATGAAAAGGCTGTTGCAGGAATTGCTAATAATGCTTTTAGTGGTTGTGACAAATTAATAAGCATTAATATTCCAGATAGTGTAACTAGCGTTGGCGATAAAGATTTTTATATTTGTACTTCATTAATAAGTGTTAATTTTGATAAAGATAGTCAATTAATTACTATTGATAATTTCTATTTTTGAAATTGTTATTCATTAAGAACTATTAATATTCCAAATAGTGTAACTAGTATTGGTGCTTATGCTTTTGAAAACTGTGATAATTTAACTGATGTTTATTTAAATTGAGATGAAAATCAAATTAAAAAACTTCAAATTAATGATTATGTTTTTGATAGTACTAGTGGACAAATAACTATCAACTTTCACATTCCAAAAGGAATGAAAGAACTATATATAACACAAACTAAAAATTGATTTGATGGTTCTGCTGTGCCTAATTGAATTAAAGATAATCCTCCAGTTCCAAGTTCTAATTCTAATCTAGCTTTAATCTTAGGTTTAACATTAGGTTCAATTGTTTTAATTGGAGTTACTAGTTATTTTGTATACAAATATTGACAAAATAAAAGTCAAAAAACAATTAAAAAATAGTTAATGGTAGATTAATCTGCTTTTCTTATTTTTATGTTAATATATATATATATATATGAAGTTACGTAATTTTGCAAAATTATTTACAGGATTGCTAGCAATTAGTGCTCTTACTGCTAGCATTGTTTTTTCTAATTCTAATACACAAATCCATAGTAGTTTCTTTGTTGAAAACAAAATAACAGATGATATTTCTTGAAATATTACTGAAGGTGGGTTGATTTCACCTGTTGATAAAGGACAAATACAAGGTGAAATAACAATTCCTGATACTGTTAGTGGTAAAGTTGTTACTGGAATTGCTAATGCGGCTTTTAAAGATTGCGCTTTATTAACAAGTGTAACTTTTGCTGAAGGCAGCAAATTAACTAGTATTGGTGATAGAGCTTTTGATAGTTGCAGTGCATTAACAAGTATTAATATTCCAAACAATGTAACTAGTATTGGTTATAAAGCTTTTAGTGATTGCAGTTCATTAACAAGTATTAATTTTGATAATGACAGTCAATTAACTAGTATTGGCGGTTGAGCTTTTAGTGGTTGTGACAAATTAATAAGCATTACTTTTGCTGAAGGCAGCAAATTAACTAGTATTGGCAAAAATGCTTTTTGAGTTTGTAGTGCATTAACAAGTATTACTATTCCAAGTGGTGTAACTAGTATTGGTAAAGAAGCTTTTAGCTATTGCCCATTAACAAGTATAGAGTTTGCCGGAAATCAAACTTATGATTGAGTTCCAACAGTAGAAGGTGGCATCACAGTTGGAGGCTATATCATTCAAAAAGGTAATGATTTAAGCACAAACACTGTTGTTGGGTGTTTAGCCTATGGAAAAATTAATATTAAATTGCCTGATGGGAAAACCAGTATTATTGGTAACGCTTTTAGTTGTTGTAGTGGAATAACTCATATCGGAATTTCCGATAATGTTACCAATATTGGTGGAATTGCATTTTGAAATTGCACTTCATTAACAAGTATTATTATTCCAAGTAGTATAACTAGTATTGGTGAAACGGCGTTTGGTAATTGTGATAAAATGGGAACAATTACTTTTAATTGGAATGAGGAGCAATTAATCAAATTAACTCTTGGAAATAATTTAATTAGAAATGATACTTCTAGTCAAACAATTAATTTTCATATTCCATGAGGAACAAAAGATCAATATAAAGCAAAATTTACTAAAGACATTTTAGGAACTAACGTTACTGCTAATTGAATTGATGATATTGTCCCACCAACTCCTACACCTACTAATTCATCAAATCTAGCTTTAATCTTAGGTCTAACATTTGGATTCATTATCCTAATTGGAATTGGAAGTTACTTGGGATATCGATACTATAAACACCGTAAAAACAGTAAATAATAAATAGCAGTTAAAGCTGCTATTTATTATTTATTTTTATGTAAAATATATTCACTTATGAAAATAAAAAATTTCAATAAATTTTTAATTGGATTAGCAATAGTTTCAAGTGGGCTAGCTGGAACTGTTCTATATAATTCAAATATTCACAGTGGTTTGGTTGTTAAAAACAAAGCAACAAATGATATTTCTTGAGTTATTGATGATAACGGAAATATTTATCCAACTGATAAATCAAAAGTTTCAGGTGCTATAGAAATTCCTTCTGTATGAGATGGAAAACCTGTTACTGGAATTGCTAATTATGCTTTTAGTGCTTGTAAAAAATTAATAAGCATTACTATTCCAAACAGTGTAACTAGTATTGGCATCGGTGCTTTTTGAAATTGCATTTCATTAACAAGTGTTACTTTTGCTGAAAATAGTAAATTGAATAGTATTGGTAAAAATGCTTTCGCTTGATGTGGTTCATTAACTAATATTTCTATTCCAAACAGTGTAACTAGTATTGGCAATAGTGCTTTTTGAAATTGCAGTGCATTAACAAGTATTAATATTCCAAGTAGTGTAACTAGTATTAGTATTCAAGCTTTTAAAGAATGTAGTTCATTAACAAGTGTTAATTTTGCTGAAGATAGTCAATTAACTACTATTGGTGCTTTCGCTTTTAATGATTGTGGTTCATTAAAAAACATTAATATTCCAAGCAGTGTAACTAGTATTGAGTCGCAAGCTTTTAGTAATTGTAGTTCATTAACTGATGTAACTTTTAATTGAGATAATGGCCAATTAGTACCTAACAAATTAACTCTTGGGACTGATTTGTTTAATAATACTTCTTCTAGTCAAACAATTAATTTTCATATTCCATTAGGAACAAAAGATCAATATATATCAAAATTTGCTCAAGACATTTTGGGAACTAACATTACTGCTAATTGAATCTCTTATATTCAATGAAGTATTACTAATGATGGTTTAATTTCACCTGCTGATAAAAGACAAATACAAGGTGAAATAACAATTCCTGATACTGTTGATGAAAAGGTTGTTACTGGAATTGCTGAAAGTGCTTTTAATGGATGCAGTGCGTTAACAAGTGTGAATTTTGCTGAAGGTAGTAAATTGAATAGTATTGGTAAGTATGCTTTTAGTGAATGTGCTTCATTAACAAGTGTTAATATTCCAAGTAGTGTGACTACTATTAACGATGGTACTTTTGCAGAATGTAGCTCATTAACAAGTATTACTATTCCAAGAAGTGTAACTAGTATTGATGATAACGCTTTTAATGATTGTAGTTCATTGACAACTATAAATTTTGATGTAAATAGTCGATTAACTAGTATTGGTATTAATGCTTTTGATCGTTGTGGTTCATTAGCAACTATTGATATTCCAGATAGTGTAACTACTATTAACAATGGTGTTTTTAACGAATGCAAATCATTAAAGACTATTGATATTCCAAGTGGTGTAACTAGTATTGGTAAAAATGCTTTTGCTGATTGCAGTTCATTGACAACTATAAATTTTGATGTAAATAGTCGATTAACTAATATTGGTAAGTATGCTTTTAGTGAATGTGCTTCATTAACAAGTGTTAATATTCCAAGTAGTGTGACTACTATTAACGATGGTACTTTTGCAGAATGTAGCTCATTAACAAGTATTACTATTCCAAGAAGTGTAACTAGTATTGCGGATTATGCTTTTGCTGATTGCAGTTCATTAACAAATATTACTTTTGCTGAAGGCAGCAAATTAACTAGTATTGGGGTACAAGCTTTTAGTAAATGTGCATTAACAAGCATTAATATTCCTAACAGTGTGACTAGAATTGATACTAATGCTTTTAGAAATTGTAGTTCATTAAAAGATGTAACATTTAATTGAAATGAAGAACAATTAAACAAATTACAATTAGATAATAGTTTATTTATAAATCATACTTCTAGTCAAACAATTATTTTTCATATTCCATGAGGAACAAAAGATCAATATAAAGCAAAATTTACTCAAGACATTTTAGGAACTAACATTACTGCTAAATGAATTGATGATATTCAATGAAATATTACTGATGCTGGTTTAATTTCGCCTGCTGATAAAAGACAAATACAAGGTGAAATAACAATTCCTGATACTGTTGATGAAAAGGTTGTTACTGGAATTGCTGAAAGTGCTTTTGATGGATGCAGTGCGTTAACAAGTGTGAATTTTGCTGAAGGTAGTAAATTGAATAGTATTGGTAAGTATGCTTTTAGTGAATGTGCTTCATTAACAAGTATTGCTATTCCAAGAAGTGTAACTAGTATTGGTAAAAATGCTTTTGCTGATTGCAGTTCATTAACAAATATTACTTTTGCTGAAGGCAGCAAATTAACTAGTATTGGGGTACAAGCTTTTAGTAAATGTGCATTAACAAGCATTAATATTCCTAACAGTGTGACTAGAATTGATACTAATGCTTTTAGAAATTGTAGTTCATTAAAAGATGTAACATTTAATTGAAATGAAGAACAATTAAACAAATTACAATTAGATAATAGTTTATTTATAAATCATACTTCTAGTCAAACGATTAATTTTCATATTCCATGAGGAACAAAAGATCAATATAAAGCAAAATTTACTCAAGACATTTTAGGAACTAACATTACTGCTAATTGAATTTATGATATTGTCCCACCAACTCCTACACCTACTAATTCATCAAATCTAGCTTTAATCTTAGGTCTAACATTTGGATTCATTATCCTAATTGGAATTGGAAGTTACTTGGGATATCGATACTATAAACACCGTAAAAACCGTAAATAATAATATTAATCGTTAATCTATAAAACATATCTATTCGCTAGATATGTTTTTATTTAATAAAATATAAATACTTTTTATTTTCTTATAACATATGTTGTAAGGTTAAATAAATTTAAAGAAATTGACTATTTAAATTGTATATGGCTTTTAGTGATCAAAATAAGGACATTATTGAAGATATCAAGAACAGTGCAAATATTGTTGATATTATTGGTCAATATCTTCCTTTAAAAAAGAAAGGAAGTAGCTTTTTTGGTATTTGTCCTTTTCATGATGATCATGATCCTAGTCTTAGTGTTCATCCTGGTAAAAAGATTTTTAAGTGCTTTGTCTGCGGAACTAAAGGTGATGTTTTTGCTTTTGTGCAAAAAAAAGAAAACATTTCATGAATTGAAGCTGTTAAATTAGTAGCTAATAAAATTGGCTATGATCCTGAAAAAATTAAACTATTAGATAACAATAAAAATTCATCTCCACAATGTAGTGATGAACAAAAGCGATTATTTTTAGCTAATAATCGTGCCCAGTTTTTTTATGCTAATTCATTAAAGTTTAATCGTTACGGTGAAGCCGCTAATCAATATCTATCAAAACGTGGATTAAACAAAGAAGATATTGAATACTTTAAACTAGGTTATGCACCTGATAATAATGATTTAAAACGGTTTCTAAATAACGAAAATGATTTTTTAGGTAAATTAAGTGATCATGAAGTTTTTTATAATGATGAATTAAAAAAAGCCGGAATTCTAAATGATCAATTTAATCCAGTAATGGTCAATCGTGTTACTTTTCCAATCCATAATCGCTATGGAGAAATAGTTGGGTATGGCGGAAGAGATCTAAGTGGTAAAAGTGAAGCTAAATACAAAATTAGTCCAAGTACTGAAATCTTTGAAAAAGCTAAACACCTTTACAACTTACATAATTTCATTAACGGGCAATACGAAGATGTAATTATTGTTGAAGGTTTTATGGATACCATTGCCTATCATCGGGCTGGATTTAAAAATGTATGTGCTTTAATGGGTGTTTCCATTGCAAATAGTACTATTAATTTATTGCGCCAAGTTCATGGATTAAAAAATATTATTCTTTCTTTAGATAATGATCAAGCTGGAACGAACGCTATTATTAGTGTTGGTCAGCAATTACTTGAATCTGGATTTGATGTTTATGTCGTTGACTACAGCAACATTAAAGAAAAAGATCCTGATGAAATAATTAATAATCTTAGTGCTGATAAATTAAAAGAAATTATTAAAAATAAAGTTAATCTTATTTCTTTTATTATTGACAAAAAAGTTAATGAAATTGCAACAAAAGCTGAAGCAATTAAAATTGCCAATGAATTAAGTGATATTATTCTTTATCATGGTGGCGGTAGTATTAATCGTGGTGTATATTGCCGTGAATTGGCCAATGCTGTTAACAAAAAATTCCCTAACCTATTATCAAGTGAAATAATCTATGATCAATTAAAAGAAAAATATAACCAAATTGGTTTTATTGATCGTAGCGATTTTAATCAATACGGTGATTATAAACCCCGTGATTATTATGAAACAGAAAATTTAGTATTTGTTGAACCAACTTATTTTAGTACTAATGAATATTTAACCAAAACCAATAAAGAAAAGAAAAAATATACATTAATCAAATATTTCACTCATCTTCAAGAATTAATCAAATGTTTAATCCTTATTCCTGAAGGAATAAAATTTTTTAATTACATGAGTGTTCCTAAGGATTTAAATGACGAAAGCGTTGAGTTTGGTGGTAAAAAAATAAAAATAACTTATGTTGACAATATTCTTAAAACTATTCAAACTGCTATTGATATAAATCACACTGAAAATCTATTAAAGAATCCATATGAGTGCATATATAACATGATTAATGAAATTATTAAAAGTCAAAAAGATCCAAAGAGTACACAATCAATTTCATATCGATGTTCATTAAACTGATTAAAACATTTATACAAAGATGAAATGAAGATTTTTGCAGAAGGAAAAGATATTTTAAAAACTAAGGCTGAATATTCTTGTGCTTATAATGTTAATTGCTTAATTAAAGCCGCAAAAGAATATAAGCGCTTAGAAAAATTGATCACTTTTTGTGAAAAGCAAGCTTCGGAAAAATATAAAAATTAACATGAAAATATTGGCTATTGATTTTGGTTTAAAACGAATTGGTTTAGCAATTGGCGACACAGACTTAAAAATTGCTAATGGCTTAACCACTATTGAAATTAAAAATAATAATTTCATGTTGGCCATTCATCAAATTAAAAAAAACATTAATAACTACGGTCCAATTGATTTAATTCTTTTAGGTTATCCAACAAAATTAGATAATCAAACATCTTCTATAACTCTTGCTGTTGAGAATTTTAAAAATTTGCTAAGTGAAAACATTAAAATCAGTGTTCAATTCTATGATGAAAATTATTCAACAAAAAATACTATCAGTTTTTATAAAGAATTTGCTGATTTAAAAATGAGTCAAATAAAAAAAATTAAGGATAAAATGGCTGCTCAATATTTTTTACAAAAATATTTAGATGAAAAAAAATAATAATCATGACGTTAAAAGAATTAAAACAAAAATGTATCGATGATAATGTTCCTATTGTTCGTGACGAAACACTTAAATTTATTGTTAATTTAATTAATACAAATAACTATCAATCATTACTTGAGCTTGGTTCTGCTTATGGATATTCTTCATATTCATTTAAACAACAAACAAATTTAAAAAAAATAACAACAATTGAATTAAATGAAAATAATTATTTGGTTGCTGAAACTATTTTAAAAAACTTAAATATCGATGTCATTAGTGCTAATGCCTTTGATTTTGTTCCTAGTCAAAAATATGATGTAATCTTTTTTGATGCGTGTAAATCACATCAAGATATATTATTTGATAAATATCAACATTATTTAAACGCTAACGGAACAATTATTATCGATAATATGTTTTTGCGTAAATTTGATCATCAAACAAAATTAACAAAAAATCAAATTAAATTAAAAAAGAAAGTTAATAGCTTTAGAGAATGATTATTAAATTTAAGAGATTGAAAAACTATAATTTACGATATTGAAGACGGTTTTGCTGTCTGTAGTAAAAAATAATGAAAATTATTGTTAGTCCTGCAAACTATAAAATAATTGGTCATTTAATCAAGAAAGCTACAGTTGACATTATTCAAGTTGGAATCAAAAATTTAAGCGATAAGACAACCTGTATATTAACAATTGATAGAATCAAACGATTAGTCCAATTAGCTCATCAATTTAATAAACAAATATTTGTTTATATTGATATTTTTGTTTTTGAAAAAGATTTAGAACTGTTAACGCAAACATTAGTTGTTTTAAAAAAAATTGACGTTGATGGTGTTGTTTTTAATGATTACGCTGTTTGCCAAATTAATTACGAAAAACAATTAAAACTTAATTTGATTTATGATCCAAAAGCATTAGTAACTAATTACCAACAATTTAATTTTTATCGCGATAACGGTATTAATAATGTTGTTATTGCTAACGAATTAAAATTACATGAAATTAATGAAATGTGTTTGAATAAAAACGACATCAAATTAATAAAACAAGTTAGTGGCTATGTTTTTATGATGCAATCAAGATGAGATTTAATCTCATTGTTTTTAAAACGTCATAAAATTGATTATGAAGTTAAAAATAAAAAACTGTTTTTAAAAGAAGAACTTCGTCCTTTTCCTAGTTTAATTTTTGAAAACAAATACGGAACACATATTTATACTGGATACACATTATCTAATTTAAGTTATTTAAAAAACTTGTACGATAATCAATTAGACTATCTATATATTGATGGCATTATGCAAACAGATACTTGACTTATTGATACTTTAGAAATATATTCTAAGGCTATTAAATACATTGAAGAAAACAAAGATATTGATTCACTTATTGAAAAAGAAAAAGAAATCAATCAATACTTAGCAACTGGATTTATTGATAATGATTTAAAACAAATCATGTATTTAAGTAATGATATGTTATCAGAAGGAGAAAATAATGAGTAGAAGAATAGAATTATTAGCTCCAGCAGGTGATATATATCGAGGACAAATAGCTTTAGATTTTGGAGCTGACGCTATTTATTTTGGTGGTAAACAATATTCTTTGCGAGCTAGAGCTAGTAATTTTGATTATGATGAATTAAGAGAAATGATTAACATTACTCATAATTTAAATAAAAAAGCATATATTGTGACAAATATTTTATGCCACAATATTCATTTAAATAATTTAAATACATTTTTTCAAAAACTTATTAGTTTTAAACCAGATGGATTTATTTGTGCTGATCCTGCAATTATTCAAAAAATTAGAAGTATTGATAAGCAAATTCCTATCCATATTTCTACACAACAATCAGTCACCAATTCTAAAGCTGCATTATTTTGAAAAAGAAATAATGCTAATCGTGTTGTTTTAGCGCGTGAAATAAGTCATAAAGAACTAAAAGAATTAGTAAAAAATATTAATCATCAGGTTGAACTTGAATATTTTATTCATGGCGCTGTTTGTGTCGCTTACTCAGGACGATGCGTTTTAAGCAATAACTATTGTATGCGTGACGCCAATATTGGTGGTTGTGCACAGTCGTGTCGATGAAAATATAATTTAAGTAGTGCTGAACATAACTATGCAAATAACTTTAGTATGAGTGCTAAAGATATGAATCAAATATCAAATTTAAAAAAGATCTTAGAACTTGGTATTGATTCACTTAAAATTGAAGGTCGAATGAAAAAAGAGCATTATTTAGCAACTGTTTGTTGCAGTTATAGTAATGCTATTAACGAATTTTTGCAAGAAAATAAGATTACACATCTAAAACGTTGAAAGCAAGAATTAAATAAAATTGCTAATCGTGAAGTAAATGATGCTTGATTTAATGGCAAACCAAAGAATAACGCTATGCTTGATTCAGCTGTTGAGAAGCAAGTAAACCAAAATTATGCTTTCATTATTAAAAAAGTAATTAATCACAATACATGAGAAATTTTAAGTAAGAATTACTTTACAGTTAATAATCATTTTGAAGTCTTTGGTCGTGATTATTTACCAATTAAATTTAAAATCAAAAAAATTACTGATAAAGAAAATAACAGTTTAAGTGTTGTTAATACGCCTTTTCGTGTATATCTAATCAAGGTTAATAAAAAATTAACAAAAATTCACACCAACGATATGGTGCGAATTATTAATTAATTATTTTGGCAAACTGGTTATGAATGTCTTGATATATTTTTCTTAATTCAACAACACTGTTACCATAAAAATTATAGTACGCTTTAAATTTTGGTTCGGTTCCACTCGTTCTAAATTTAATTCAGTTATTGCTACCTAAATCTCATTCTAAGCAATCACCAGCATCATTTCATTTAATTGATTGAATAGTGTATGGTCCAATATTTTTTTCTTTATATTGCTTAAAAAAGTTCATTTTTTCAATTGCTTTATTCTTCCAATCCAAACCACTTATTCAGAATGAATCAGTATATCCAAATCATGATCCATATTGACCAAAAATAATTTTTTCTAAATAATCAACTAATGTTAGATTTTGTTTTCGACAATAATCATATATTTCTAATGCTAGTGCACTAGCAGTAAACGAGTCTTTATCACGATTAATATTAGTGTTAAGTGCTCCAATTGCTTCCTCAAAAGCAATAACAAAGTCCATCTTATTATCGTTATCGCTAACAAATTTTCCCATTCATTTAAATCCTGTGCCACTACGCATTACTACAGCATTGTAATCTTTAGCAATCAAATTAATATAATTTGTTGAGACATGACTCGCTACCATAAATGGTTGTCGTTGAAATTTTTTATGTTTAAATGTGTAATAAACATAGATAATTCCCATTTCATTCCCTGTCATCAATCTTCATTGATTATTGTGTTTTACTAATACTGCCATTCGATCAGCATCAGGATCTACACCAATACAAATATCAGAATGATATTTATTAGCATATTCAATTGATAATTTAAATGAATCAAAAAATTCTGGATTAGCAGATGGAGAATTTTTAAATGTTGAATCAGGAAAACATTGTTCTTTAACACTAATAATGTTAAAACCGCATTGATTTAAAAATTCAGGTAAATAATATGAAGCTGTTCCGTGATGGGCAGTAAAAATAATTGGGTATTCTTTTTTTGAATGCAAAACGCTTTTATTAATAAATACCTTTTTACATGCTTCGAAATATTGTTGCATCAAATTTAAATCAATATAGTGAATTAACTTATTGTTACCTTGATAATCTAAATTAGTTATTCCTGCAGGATCTGGCATGTATCCTTCAATTAAATTAGCAACTTCAGGAAGGATTTGTCCTCCATCTGGGTTATAAACTTTAAATCCGTTATATTCTTTTGGATTATGACTTGCAGTACAAATAATTCCTCCACTTGCGTTTAATTGACGAATTGCAAATGAAATAAATGGTGTTGGAACTAATTCATTATGATGAAACAAATAAACTTTAATACCAAAATCAGTTAATACTTTTGCACATGTCAAAGCAAACACATCAGATTTATTGCGGTTATCGTGGCCAACAACAACAGATGGATTTTTAAATTTTTTAGTTAAATATTTAGCAAAACCAACGGTCATTTGTTGGTATGTAAAACAATTCATTTGATGTGTACCTGGTCCCATTGTTCCACGAATACCAGCTGTACCAAAATGCATTTTTTCATTACTGAAATATGAGTTGATTTCATCATCACTCATTTTTTCAATTAATGCCTTTGCATTGCTACAAACATTTGGTGAATTAATTCATTCAAGATAAATTTTATTTTCTTTCGATTTCATTGACTTTAATTAGATATTATTTTTTACTTTTTAAATTTAAAAGGATGTGGTAGTAATTCTTCAAATTTAAAAATTGTTTGTTTACCAGTGGTTGTGTAAACAATAACTGGGGTTTTTGGTTGAAAAAGTTCAGCAAAAACTTGCAAACATAAACTACATGGAATTGCTAAATTTGTTTCTTTTGTTGAACATAATACTTCAATAGCTTTAAATTTTTTAGCACCATTAGCAATTGCCGAAGTTAAAGCAACTCTTTCCGCACAAATTGTTGCTCCATAAGAACTATTTTCTACATTGACACCTTTAAAACTACCTTTATCAGTGTGAACAATTGCCGCCACTTTAAATTTTGAATATGGTGCATAAGCATTTTTAACCAATTGTTTTAATTCTTTAAAATTATTCATCATTATTGAACTACCTTAATAATCATTTTTGTTTTTGGGAATGGTTTCTTACTATAAGCAACATTGTCAAGAAATTTTTTCACATTTTCTTTACTAATTGGTTTAGATGAATAAAGTGTGGCAATAACTTCCTTTTCTTTAACAAAATCATTCATTGTTTTATTTAATCAAATACCAGCTTGATAATCAATACTATCTTCTTTATGTAATCTTCCTGCTCCTAAATTAAAGGCAACTTCACCAACTTCTTTACATGATTTGTATTTAATGTATCCGCTTTGATTACTTAATACTGATAGTTTATATTTAGGTAAAAAGAAATTACCATTAACAACTTTTGATTTAGCCCCTTGAGCTATAACTCACTTTTTAAATATTTCAAGTGCTGTTTTGTTAGCAATAACTTGATCAATTTGCTTTGTTGCTTCTGCTTTATTTTTAGCTTTTTTAGTTAACAATAAAACATCAATAACTAAATCATAAATAAAGTCTCTAATGATTTTATTTTCTGGTTTATTATTTAAGAAATCCATTGCTGCTTTTACTTCAATGGCATTTCCTACTGCACAACCTAATGGTTGATCCATGTTTGTGATTAAAATACTAGCTTTTCGATTAAAACGTTTAAAAATTTTACACATTAATTGTGCAAGTTTTGTTGCCATATCAAGTGTTTCACAAACCGCACCACTTCCCATTTTTAGATCAATGAAAATACAGTCAGTATTTAATGCTAATTTTTTTGAACAAACACTTGCAGCCACTAAAGCTAATGATTGGAAAGTGTTTGTTGCACTTCTTAAATCATAAAGTAATTTATCTGCAGGCACCAAATCAGCAGTTTGACGCATAATAAACATTCCGTTTTCTTTTAGAATTTTTAAATATTCATTACCTTGCAGTGCAGTGTTTACACCAATTGAAGCTAATTTATCAGTTGTTCCTCCAGTAAATCCTAATCCTGGTCCGGACATTTTCGCTACTTTAATTCCTAACGCTACACAAATTGGTGATAGAATCAGCGATACCTTATCCCCTACTCCACCAGTACTGTGCTTATCAATTTTAATTCCACTAATATTAGGAAAATCAATTGTTTTACCACTTTCAAGCATTGCTTTGGTTAAGTAATATGCTTCATCATCATCCATTCCATTAATGCATATTGCCATTAAAAGCGCTGATGCTTGATAATCAGTAATTTCTTTACCATGTGTATATTCATTGATAAAGTATTCAATTTCTTTTTGACTTAATTTTTGTTTAAGCCGTTTCTTTTGTAATATTTCTAATATATCCATATTTATAGATAAAAATTAATGAAGGGTTACTTCATTAATTCTACTCCTTTACTTGTTCCAATTCTATTTGCTCCAGCATTAATCATTGCGATTAAATCTTCTTTAGTTTTTACTCCACCAGAAGCTTTAATTAAACATTTATCTCCGACTGTTTTCTTAAACAATTCAATGTCATGAACTGTTGCTCCACCAGTGCTAAATCCTGTCGAAGTTTTTACAAAGTCTGCGCCGGCTTTCATAATGCATTCACAAGCATTAATTTTTTCATTATCAGTTAATAGACAAGTTTCGATAATAACTTTAAGAATTTTATCTTTGCAAACTTCCTTAATAGCTTTTATTTCGTTTGTTACGTAATCAAGATTACCCATTTTTAATTGAGCAATATTAATCACCATGTCAATTTCGTCTGCTCCTAATTTAAGTGCGTCAATTGTTTCACTGACTTTAGCGTTTGTTGTCATTTGCCCTAAAGGAAAACCAATTACTGTACATACTTTAACATCAGTATGTTTTAATTCTTTTTTTGCAAGTGAAATATAACTTGGGTTAATGCAAACACTCATAAAGTTATATTGCTTTGCTTCATTGCATAAACGAATGATATCAGTATTTAGTGCATCTGCTTTTAAAATTGTATGGTCAATGTACTTATTGTATTGTTTCATATTTACCTATCCTAATTGTTTTAAATAGTTAATTGCTGTTTGTAATCCAAGTTCAGCCATTGGATTAAATGTATTTTGACGTTTAGCTGGATCAATTTCTTTTTTAGTGATAAATGAATCACTGCAAGTCATAATACAACATGAATCTTTATTTAATTTTTTTGCTAAAGCAAACAAACCAAAAGCTTCCATGTCAACACAAACAGCACTTGTTCGTTTATGCATTTCTACATAATTAATAGTTGAATAAAAGATATCTCCAGAATAAGCTTTACCATGAATAGTTTTCATCTTTAGCTCTTGGGCTGCATCTTGAGCACATTGAAATCCAACTTTTGAAGGACTAAATTCGTTTTCTTCTTTTTTAAATCCAAGTTGTTCTTGTATTGAACTAATACTACATGCGCGATCAACAATAATAATGTCGCCAATATTAAATTCAGGAACATAACTTCCACAGCTTCCAACTCGAATGATGCATTTAACCCCATAACTATCAAATAGTTCTTGAGCATAAATGCAAATACTTGGGACACCCATTCCGTGACCCATAACAGAAATCTTATGATTTTTGTAGTATCCAGTGTATCCTAACATTCCTCTCAAATTACAAACTTCTACTACATCTGTTAAAAAAGTTTTAGCAATTCATTTTGCTCGGAGTGGATCTCCTGGCATTAAAACTACTGGTGCAAAAGCATTTTCTTTTGCGTTAATATGAAGACTCATAACATTTAATATATATGTATTTATATTTTAGTATAAATAATTAATATTGTATGCATATTTTAGATAAATAGTCATATAATCATTATAAATACTTTTTATGAAAAATAACGTTGTTAATGTAACAATTGAAATCCCAAAACATTCGAATGTTAAATACGAATTTGATCGTAAAACTAAACAAATTGTTGTTGACCGTATTCTATATGGTCCAAGCGTTTACCCAGAAAACTACGGATTTATTCCTGATGCCCTTGATTGAGATGGTGATGAATTAGATATTTTGGTTTTTGCTGACCAATGTTTTAATCCTGGTGTTGTTGTACCAACAAGAATTCTCGGGGCAATGAGCATGGTTGATGGCGGAGAAACTGATACTAAATTAATTGGTGTAATTGATTGTGACCCACGATACAAAAACTATCAAACATTAAAAGATGTTCCACAACATAAATTAGATGTCATTAAAGATTTTTTTGAAACTTACAAGAGATTACAAAAAAAATCAGTAAGTGTTGGTAATTTTCATGATACTGAATGAGCATTAAAAGAATATACTGAATGTCAACATCTAATGGAAGAATACGGCAAAATGGACAAAGATGAATTTATTAAATTAATGCAATCTAAACATCCAGAAAAATATCGCGATTAACATCTATAGAACATACTTATGTATGTTCTTTTTTTGTTAATTAATCCTAAAAAAAGGCTATATATATATTTATAATAAGTAAAATTATGGGGAAGAAAGTTTACGTTACCACTCCAATTTATTATGCTAGTGGTAATCCACACATTGGACATGCTTATACAACAATCCTAGCTGATACTTTTACTTCATACAATTTGCTTCTTGGTAATGAAGTAGAATTTTTAGCAGGCATGGATGAACATGGACAAAAAATATATGAAAAAGCCATTGCTGCTAAAAAAGAACCACAAGCATTTGTAGATTCGATTTGTGAACGTTTTGTTGACCTATGAAAAAAATTAAATATTAATTACACTCGTTTTATTCGAACAACAGACACTAATCATTGTCATGTCATTCAAAATGTTTTTACTAATCTCTTAAAAAATAATTATTTATATCATGGTGAATGAACAGGTTTATATTGTGTTCAATGTGAAGAAAATTATGCCATAAGTGATACACATGTTAAAGATGGTGTTCGCTATTGTAAGGTTGGGCATCCAATTACTGAAAGAAAAGAAGAAACATATTTTCTAAAACTTAGTATGTTTCAACAATGAATTCAAGATTATTATCGCAAGCAACCAAATTTTATTAGTCCATCTAGCCGTGTAAAAGAAATTTTGAATAACTTTATTAATGTTTGCCTTGAAGATCTGTCAATTACTCGTACTAAAATTAGTTGAGGTGTGCCTACAATTGAATATCCAAATCACGTTTTATACGTCTGAATTGATGCATTAATGTGCTATTTAACAGGCTTAGGATATGGTCAAAAAGATGATCATCTATATCAAAAATATTGAGGTGATTTATCGACAGATATTGTTCATATTATTGGTAAAGAAATTACTCGGTTCCATGGAATTTATTGACCAATTATTTTAAAGTGTTTAAACATTCGCCAACCAAGCAGATTAATTAGCCACGGATGAATTATCACTAAAGAAGGTAAAATGTCAAAATCACTTGGAAATGTTATTGATCCAAATGAATACATTAACAAATATGGAGCAGATGCATTAAGATATTACTTGCTTAAAGCTATACCAACTGATAGTGATGGTATATTTAGTCACGAACAGTTTATTGAAATATTTAATGCTGATTTAGCAAACAATTATGGCAATTTTATTTCTCGTTCATTAGGAATGATTAATAAATATGCTAATGGAATAGTTCCAAGTATTAATAGTTTTAGTTTAAAATCCAAATCTATTCAAGATGAAATTAAATTGTTAGTTAAAGAATTGCCAATATTAATTCATAATTTTCAATTTATTAATTTAATTGAAAAAATCAATAACATTGCAACAATTGGAAATAAATATATTGAAGAAACTAAGCCTTGAATTCTATTTAGAGAAAACAAAACGCAAGAATTAAATGAATTCTTAAATGTTGTTGCTAATATTGCCGTTTGCTTAACATATTTACTTTCTCCAATTTTAAAAAATGGAACAAAATTAGCATATCAACAATATAATGTTGATTGTAAAACAATTAATCTAAATAATTTAGCTGATTTTTCTAAATTGAATAATCATAAGGTTAATCCGTCAGCCCCAATTTATCAACGTCTAAGCAAATAAATATGAAATACATCAAGTTATTCTTTTTCTACTTAATCTTACCTTTAGCTGTTTTATTGTTTTTTTATCGTGTTTGGCGAATTAAGTCTAAAGCTAAAAAATATGTCATTGATCCAAATGTTTTTACAATGGAAGATCGATATTATTGAGTTTATAAATTGATTAAGTTAGGTTTATTTATAAAACGCATTAAAATTGATTCATCTGGATTTCAACAAGGAATTAGTAAACCATCGCTTTATGTTGCCAACCATAAATCTAATCTCGATCCATTAATTATTTATATTCTAATGTATAAATATCGTAATCTTCCTTTCTTTCGCTTTATTTCTAAGATTGAAAATAAAAGAAGTTTTTACTATCAAGCTTTTCAATTAGTAGATACTATTTTCATTGATCGATCTGATATAAGAAACATTTTAAAAATTTATGATGAAGAAATCAAAATGAATTCAGATCAAAGATCAATTGTTTTGTTTATTGAAGGAAAAAGAATTTTTGATGTTAGTAAATTAGGCGATTTTATGCCGGGAAGTTTACGAATTGCTTATAACAATCACGTTCCAGTAATTCCGTTAGTTTTATATGGAGCGCATAGCTCAAGTAGTGGTGATGAATCAAAAGCCAAAAACAAATATCACCATGTTGTTGCTACTTACTTAAAACCTATTAAACCCAGCCAATTCATTTCATTATCCACAACTAATTTAGTAAATCAAATTTATGATGTTATGAACAATGAATATCAAAGAATATACAAAATTTGTGGAAATGATGGTGTAAAAGATGTAAACAGAGTTTATCAAGAAGTTGATAAACTCACTTATCGTGACATGCAAAAATAGATATGAAACAATATTTAGAGTTATTGAAATACATTCTTAAAAACGGCAAAGAGAAGCATAACCGAACCGGCGTTGATACTATTTCTACTTTTGGATATCAAACAAGTTATGATATCAGTGAATATTTTCCATTATTAACAACAAAAAAGGTTTATTTTAAGGGTGTAGTTGCCGAATTGCTTTGATTTATTCGTGGTGATACCAACATTAAATATTTAGTTGATAACGACTGTAATATTTGAAACGATTGGCCTTTTGAAGTTTACCGTAAATCTCTTGAATATCAAAATGAAACTATTAAAGAATTTGCTTTAAAAATTAAAAGTTCAAATGAATTTGCTAAAAAATGAGGTAATTTAGGGCCTGTTTATGGTAAGCAATGACGAAACTTTAATGGTGTTGACCAATTAATGAATGTTATAAAAGAAATTAAGAATAATCCTGATTCGCGTCGGTTAATTGTTTCTTCATGAAATCCTACAGAAGTAAAACAAATGGCACTGCCACCATGTCATTCGCTTTTTCAATTCTATGTTCAAGATGGAGAATTAAGTTGTGAACTATACCAAAGAAGTGCTGATGCTTTTCTTGGTGTTCCTTTTAATATAGCGTCGTATTCTTTATTAACTTATATTGTTGCAGCTTATACAGGATTAAAGCCAGGAAAATTCGTTCACACTTTTGGTGATTTACATATTTATTGCAATCACTTGGATCAAGTTCATGAACAACTAAAACGTACACCTAAAAAACTACCAAAATTGGTAATCAAGCGTTTGCCTAAAAATATTGAAGATCTTCAAATTGAAGATTTTGAAATCATTGATTACGATCCTGATCCAATTATTAAAGCGAAAGTAGCTGTATAAATATGATTTACATGATTTGATGTGAAGATATTAATCATGGGATTGGTAAAAACAACCGTTTGCCATGAAGAATTAAAGAAGAACTTCAACATTTTAAAAACACAACGTTAAATCAAACTCTGGTTTGTGGAAGAAAAACAATGGAAAGTATGAACAACAAACCGCTTGTTGCTCGTAAGCATTTAGTGTTAACAAGAAGTAGTAATTATCATCCACATCCTGAAATTAAAATTTACCATGATCATTTAAAAATCATTGATGAATATAAAAACAAAGATTTATATATTATTGGTGGCAAAGAAATTTACAACCTATTCATGCCATACGCTGATGTATTAATCATTACTACATTAAATGATAGTTATGATTGTGATTTATTTTTTAATCCAGATTTAACTAATTTTCAAAAAACTAAAACACGAATATACAAACTGTTTACAATTAACTGATATAATCGAAAATAAATATGGGTGCTAACTTTAATTTACGATTAAAAGATTTTGAGGGGCCACTTGATTTAATTGATACTCTTGTGCGTGAAAAAAAACTAGATATCATGAATCTAGACGTTGCTGCTGTTGCCCAACAATATCTGGGTTTCGTTCGTAATCAAATTAATACTATTTCAATCGATGAAGCAGCAGAATATTTAGAAATGGCAATTTATTTAATTGCTTTAAAATCAAAGAAAGCTATTCCACTAGAAAATAATATTTCTAATGAAAATTCATTTGAGTATGAACGTGATAAATTAGTTCAAAGAATTATTGAATATCGCAAATATAAAGCTGTTGCTGATTTTTTAACAACCAAAAAAGAAAATCGTATTCATCAATATGCTAAGTTTTCTAATGATGTTGAGGATTTTCGCCCAGAAAACTTATCAGTTGAAAAACTTCCTGAAAAAATTGATTTACAAAAACTTTGGGATGCATTAAATTCAGCATTTATTAAATATCGCAGTTCACTATTTGCTAAAGCTAAAATTTTTGTTCAAGAATTATCAGTTAATAAAATTGAAGATGATTTATGAGATTATCTATCAACAAATAAGATAAAACAAATTACTTTTAGTGAATATTTTGCAACTCTTGATGAAATGGAAATTTCTCAACAATATTTAGTTACATTATTTTTAGCTATTTTAGATTTAGTTAAATATGGAAAAATTTCAATTGAACAAAATGAAAATTTAGAAATTGTAATTAATAACAATGAATTAATTAAGGAGATAAAATAATTATGGAAATGAATATTAAATCAGTAATTGAATCATTACTGTATGTTGCCGGACAAGACGGAGTTGAGATTAGTGATATTAAGCGTGTTTTAAATATTCCTACTGATGAAATTAGAAACTATTTAAAAGACATGCAAAAAGATTATGCATCAAATGTTAATCGTGGTTTAAATATTGAATTCTTTGGTGATAAATGATATTTATTAACAAAAAAAGAAAACAAAGATTTTATTGCTAATTTATTTGATATTAACTTTAAAAATCCTTTGTCGCGTTCAATGTTAGAAGCATTAGCAGTTATTGCTTATAATTCTCCTTGTCCTAAGAGCAAAATTGAACAAATTTGTGGCCATAATGCAACTAATACAATCAAAAGACTTATGGATCTTGATTTAATTCATTGTGTTGGGCAAGCATCAACACCTGGTTTACCATATCTATATGAAATAACTAGTAAATTCTTTAATTTATTTGGAATTAAATCGATTAAAGATTTGCCAAATATTGAAAATGATTTTGATAAAGATATTACAACTAATAGTGAAGATTTCTTTAGTCAAAAAATAAATAAATAACTATGGGACGACTGCGTCGATTAAAAAATGATATTGAATTAGTTTCATCAAGTAATTATTACTTTAATAAAGCATTTAATATAAATCAACCTTTATCATTAGAAATTGGAATGGGTAAGGGGGGGTTTATTATTAAACATGCTCTAACTCACAATCAAATTAATTATTTGGGTGTTGACTGTTATCCTACAGTAATTTTAAAAGCAATTAAAAAATTAAATAAATTAAATGAACCATTAAATAATTTAATGTTTTTGTCAATAAATATTAAAGATATTTTTAATTATTTGCAACCTCATTCTGTTAGTAAAATTTATCTCAATTTCTCTGATCCATGGCCAAAAAAGCGTCATGAAAAAAGAAGGCTAACTTCTCCTTCTTTTCTTAGTTTATATGAACGATTGTTAATTAAAGGTGGTGAAATTGAAATGAAAACTGATAATGATGCTCTTTATCAATATTCATTAGAACAAATTAATTTAAACCCGAATTTTATTATTATTTCAAACACTAATAACTTGTACAAAAAACTGAAAGGAGACATTATTCAATCTGAATATGAAAAAAAATTTATTGCTAAAAACAAAACAATAAATTTTATTCGTTTCAAATTAAAATAACTATTTTAATTTCAACATTACTACTAAGGAATTGTTACCAGGATGTGCTAAAAGTGCTGTTGGCATTTCTTCAATTCTTGGTTTTTTCTTATAGTTTGGGAAAAGTTTCAAAATCTTATCCATTGTTAATTGGATTTTTTCTGGATCATCTTTTGTATATGTTGGAATAAACATAATTTCATCAATCGAAGTGTCAGTAAAATTTTCTACTTTGGTTGTTAAATAATCATAAGCCTTATCAATAGCTGATATAAAAGTTTTACTAAGTGTATAAAACTTCATCCCTTGTTCGTCTAGAGTGACAATTACTTTACGATTAAAAAAACTAATGGCTCCGGTAATTAGTTTGTTTACTCGACCACTATGTGAAAGTTGTTTAACGTCGCTAACAAAAAGAATTCCATAAACACTTTCTTTTAGTTTAATAGCAAGTTGAACGGTTTTTTCATATGAACAATCATTCTTTTCAATTAATTCATATATTCCTTCAATCATTCACTTTAACATAGGGCCGCCCATGTGTTGAGGAACAATTTTGACTTTTTCAAATTCTTCAGCCACAATATTTCATGTATTTTGTGAGCCTGACACAGTACTCGTTACTGGTACAACATATATTTCGTCATATTGTTCATGAATTGAACCAACCAATTTCATCATTTCGCCAATAATTGGTTGCGACGTAGTAACAACTAAACCGTCGTTTTCTAATAATTCTTTAATTTCATCAGTAGTAATTTCAGTTTGATCATGATACGAAAGTAATTCTCCTTTTTTAGCTTTATTATTAACGTTTACTAGCAAAGGAACAATATACAAATTAGGTTTATCACCTGTCTTATAGCCTGATGATGAATCAGAAATAATAGCTATTTTTCTCATCATTTTATTTCCCTTCAAAATAGAATGCAAATGCTTTCAAACCTGTATGTGACATAATAACAGCCGGAATTGATCCTTCATCAATTTTGATATTTTTATCAATTTTATTTTTCATATCGTTGATGCATTCCATAATAGAGCTGTCTTGCTTACTATATGGAGTTGTAACTATTCCAAAGTGTTTTAAATTTTTAATGTCAAAATTGTTGTGACGTTTATTGAAGTCAATAATAGCGTTTTGTGCAGATTTAATAAAACTCTTATTGGCACCAAAAAAGTTTAAACCATTTTCATCTAGAAACACAGTTAATTTTAGTCCAAGTAATTGAACAACAATTGATTTAATGTTGCTTACTCTTCCACCCTTTTTAAGTTGCTTTAAATCATAAACAAAGAGTGCAGCAAAACGTTTTGAACCAATTTCGTTCAGATATTGTTCTACAACTTCATCATTTAATTTATTCTTATTTTTAAGTTCAATAAAATGTTCAATTGTTCACTTTGTGCCTAATGAAACATCATTATTTTTCAATACTTTAATTTTATTGTATTCGCCTTCAATCATTTTTCAAGTGTTATAACTACTTGATATTTTACTTGGAATATGAATAACATAAATTCGATCGTATTCTTCATAAATGCTTTCAACTAATTTAATAATTTCACCAGCTGAAGCTTGTGATGTTTTTACATCATTATTATCACTTTCAAGATGCTTAGCAATTTGTACATCATCAATGTCAATTCCATCATGAAAAGAATTAATTTTCCCATTGTTATTAATGTTTACAATTAACGGTAGAACATATACGTCTTGGTACTGATTATTCTTAATTCCAGAAGAAGAATCGACAATAAATGCCGTTTTTTTCATAACTAAAATTATATATAATTTTGAACAATATGATTGGTGTATTCTATAACCAAAAGACACTTAAAAATACTTTAATTCTAGTAATGAAAAATGATCAAATTGCTCGTGAAGTATGCAATGAACAATATTGAATCGGTTTTAATAACAAGGATGAAGTTATTGGAATTAATATCTTTAGTGCAAATAAATATCACTTAAATTTAAGCGATGGTTATTTGAAGTTTTCTGAAGCAATTTGCGAAGTGGTTTATAAATTAACTCATTTATGTTTTAAAGAATATATTGACCAAAACGATTTTGTTGTTGCTAAAGTGGCTGAATGCAACGATATTCCAAACAGTCATTTGCACCAATGCAAAGTGTTTGATGGAATCAATACTTACGATGTTGTTTGTGGTGCAAATAACGTTCGTGTAAATTTAAAGGTGGTGCTTGCTAAAATCAATGCTGTTGTTCCTGCAAATGGATTAATTATTTCTAAAAGTAAACTACTAAATTACGAATCATGTGGGATGTTGTGTTCTGCTTGTGAATTAAATTTAAAAAATAAATTTAATGAACATGGAATTATTGAATTAAGTGATCAATATCAAGTTGGCAGCCAATTTAACGAAATTTTTATTAATAAATAATTTACTTTTTCTTTTTATTTTTAACCGGTGGTAATGGACAAAGGTATTCGTGCCCAATTTTGTAATATTGTCATCATCAATCGCGATCATTTACAATGCCTGGAACATTATATGGCTTCATTCTTGTTAAAACAATTGCAATAAAAGTAATGATCATTAGTCCTAAATAACAAAAAACAAAAGCAATAATTGGATCTAATGGAAAACCTAAACCAATAATTTTTCCTAAAAAACTATATTCTCCGCCTGGTAATCAATCTCCAGGAACTAATCCTGTTGCGTTTTGATTTAATTTTCCATTGAAAATGGCAATCATGATTGCTACATATCCAAGATATGAAAACACAAACAAATTTGTTCTAGTAAAAAATTTTCTTCATGTCATTCTTGGCCCTGACAATAAAAAAACGCATGAAGTAATTAAATTTAGAAAATGAATTAAAAAGAACCCCCGGTTTTCCCGATCTGGTCCTGTAAATAAAAACTTTAAACTAAAAACATCTTCACTCCCAGGAATAAAAGTTGTTAATGTTAACAATGCTGCAAAAATACTAATTGGTGCCATTGCTTGTCCAAATTTACGGTTAGGGATAAAACAAGCAAACATATTTAGAACACAAATCATTGGACATGCATCTAGTAGAAATATTCTTGTTAAATCAAAGCTATCAATTCCGTTGTATCCATTTGTTGCTCAATTACTAATATGCTCAATTCAATCAGGAATAAAACGAAAAACTAAACTTAAAACGGTTGTTAATATTCCTCATGGAATTCAAAAAGCCAAATAAGAATTAGTTCATCTCTTTGTCAATGGATGAACGGCAAAAATAAGAATGGTTGTTAATCAAACTATTCCGACAAGAATTCATGGAGTAATATTTTCCATATGGTTTATTATTATAGCTATCCTATATATAATATAGTCCATTAAGAAGATGCCATTTATTAAAGAATTAAATAAAGATTTTATGATTAAGGATAATAAAATTGTCCTATCAGATGATTATTTAAAAAGTAATTTAAATAAATTTAAAAAAATAACTGGAACAAGATTTGCCTCGGTTGTTGGTCTAAGTAAATATACTTCTCCAGTTAAAACTTGAGCTATTATGACTAATCTTTATAAAGATGAAATTGATCCTGTTCTAGCAAAAGTTGGCAATGAAATTGAACCCAAGGTTCGTGATTATGTCAACAAAATTACTGGATATAATTTTATTGCTCACAACCCATTTGAAAACAAATTCGATATTTTTCAATTTGATGATGTTTATGGCGGTATTCCTGATGGCGAACCAGTAGGTCTTAATGGAAAATTCCTTTATGAACAAGATATTCCAATGTTAGAAATTAAAACTACCAGCATTGATAAATTAAGTTATGAAAAAGTCAATGATAATTTTACAATGAAGTTTGATGCCGACGGTTTACCAATAATTAAGGAAGAAAACGGCAAGCGTAAAGAGTGATTTAATAAGAATAAAATTGTTATTCCTAATGAATATATATTGCAGCTTTCACTATATTTATACTTAAGAAATGCAAAATATGGACTTTTCGCTATTACATTCTTAAAACCAATTGATTATAAAGAACCAAGCAAATATGATCCAAACGATCATGAAATTGTTCTTGCACAAATGACTCTGAATAAAAATAAAGAATTTTTGGATCTCATTGAATATGGAAGAAAATGATATCAAATATTTATTAAAACAGGCAAATCACCAACATTGACATCTGACGATATAAAATGACTTAAAGAAGAGCTAAAGAAATAGATGAAAAAACTTATTTATTTAAAATACGGTGAACTAACTCTTAAAGGCAAAAATCGTGTTAACTTTATTGATTGTTTATACCGCAACACAATTAAAGCATTGAGTCAATACAATTTAAACATTGTTAAACATTTTGATTGTATGACAATTTATGAAATTAATGATAAAAATATTGAATCAATAGTTACTATTCTAAAAAGAATTCCTGGTATTTTTAAAATTATTATTGCATATGAAATTAACAATAATAATTTAAGCAACGTTGGTAATTTTGTTGTTGATTTAATTAAAGAAAAAAACTTTAATTCATTTAAAGTCGAAACTAAGAGACACGATAAATCTTATCCAATTAATTCAATGGATTTTTCCAAACAAATTGGCGGAATAATTTTAAAGAATATTGAAAATAAACAAGTAAAAATGAATAACTTTGATTTACTAATAACAATTGAAATCAAAGAAAAAAGTGCTATTTGTTATTTTGAATCAATTAATGGTTTTGGGGGGTTCCCTGTTGGAATAAGTGGAAAAACTCTGGTTTTAATTTCTGGTGGAATTGATTCTCCTGTTGCTGCTAGTTTATTAATGAAAAAAGGAATGCATATAGATTTTTTAACATTCATAACTCCACCACATACATCAGACAAAGCATTAGAAAAGGTTAAATTATTAACAAAAAAAATTACGCTGAACTGTTTATTAGATCAGTCTAAATTATTTGTGTGTAACATTACCCACATTCAAAATGAGCTTGCTCATATGAAGGATTCTTCCTATCAAATAACTTTAATGCGAAGATATTTTTTCAGAATTGCTGAATATTTAATGAATAAATATAAATATGACGCAATCGCTACTGGTGAATCACTTGGACAAGTTGCAAGCCAAACAATCCAAAGTATGCAGACAATTGAATCTGTTTTAAAACCAGGAACAATTGTTTTGCGCCCACTACTAAGTTATGATAAACTAGAAATCATTAAATTATCTAAAGAAATTGATACATATGAAATTTCAATTCAACCTTATTCTGATTGTTGCTCGTTATTTGTTCCTAAACAACCAACAACTAAACCAACTATTGGAAAAGCTCTTGAGTTAGAAAAAGATTTAGAACTTGTTAATGATTTATATCAACGTACATTAAAAAAATATATTAAAATAATTGATTAAACTTTTATGGACTTTTTACAAAAGAGTATTATTGACAAAATTACAAGCTACAAAAAAATATCAATTTTTTATCATGAAATTCCTGATTTTGATACATTAGGTTCTAGTTTTGCAATGCGTCGATTCATCAAAAATAAGTTTCCTGAAAAAGAAGTAGAAATTGTTGGTTTTGATGTTTTGGACCCTGCTTTTGAAAAGGACTTTTTTCAGTTTGATAATACTCATATTCCTAATGAACACATCACTGATTCACTAGGAATCATTCTTGATGTTGCAAACGAAACACGCATTTGAACTGGAAGACATAAGTATTGTAAAGAACTAGTTAGAATTGATCATCATCCTCGGTTAGAATCTTTCGCTAATCTTGAAATGATTGATGAAAACGCTAGTTCAACTTGTGAATTGGTAGCTCTTCTTTTTTATGAATGAGACCCTAACTGCGTTGATTTAATTACTGCAGGATACTTATATGCAGGGTTGATTACTGACACAGCTAGATTTTTATATCCTTCAACCCGTAAGGAAACACTCGAAATTGCTAGTAAATTAGTTGGATTAAAATTTGATCGTGATAAACTATACAGATCTTTATACTTAAAATCATTAAAACAATCTAAGTTTGAATCGTTTATTGTGTCTTTATTAAAGACAAATAAAAAACTTAAATTTGGTTATGCTGTCATCCCTAAAAATTCATATAAAAAATATGATATTGGCTTAAGAATGAGTATGGTTCATGTTTTTAATAACATTAAAGAACTAGAAGTATGGGCAACATTCTATTACGATGATACTGTTAATAAATGACGAGGATCAATTCGTAGTCGAAGTCTACCAATTAATACTGTTGCTGAAAAGTTTCATGGTGGTGGACATAAACTGGCGGCCGGCTTTACTTTAACATCTTTTCGTCAACACAAAGCCCTAATTAAAGAACTAACCTCCTACATCAAAACTATGAAGGAAGATTTAAGAGAGGTGAACTAATATGACAGCTTCACACTTATTGTTTAGTTCATCAGAATTTGACAACATTGAAATTATCTTATTAATTTTGATGCTGACGTGTTTAATTACAATTTTTCTACTGGTTTTTATTCTTGTTTTTCAACGTCAAATTCAAACTTTTTTCGAAAAAAAAAGAAGCCGTAAAAGAACAAAAGCCACTGATAAAGAGATTATTGATTTTATTAATAATTTGGCTGGAACGTTAGCTAAATTATCATACGATAAAACAGGGGCAATTATTGTTATTGAAAATCGAGATAATATGGATCGTTATATTCGTAGTGGAAAACGAGTAAATGTTCCATTCTTTAGCGAATTTGTACTTACATTATTTAAAAATCATAATTCACCATTGCATGATGGAGCAATGATTGTTAGAGATTTTATGATCGTTTCGCTTTCATCATATTTACCAATGACTAAAAAAGTTGTTCCAGTAAAATATGGTGCCCGCCATCGTGCGGCTTTTGGTATTTGTGAATATTATGATTGTTTTGTTTTTGTGGTAAGTGAAACAAACGGTGATATTACTTACTCACGCAATGATGAACTATATCAACTATCATCTAAACCAGAAGAATTAGTTGAACAAATTCAAGCTATTCTTAAACGTTGGAGTATTTATAAAAATCAAGTTAAATAAGTTAGTTTATTAAATTAATATAATAAGTAAGACTTATTTCACTGGAAACGTACTCAAGTGGTTAAGAGGACACCCTGCTAAGGTGTTAGGCCGTTCTGCGGCGCATGGGTTCGAGTCCCATCGTTTCCGCCATACAAATTGAAGCCGCGATTGGCTTCATTTTTTTTAATAAAATTAATCTATATGGATCCATTTACACTATTAATATGCATTGTTATTCCTATAATATTCTTTGTTGGTCTTGCTATTTTCGGAATAGTTAAATGAATTAAATATTTAGATGAAAAAGAAAAGATTAGAAAATATCATACCGAACTTAAAGTTAATTACAAGAAGTTTTCAACTTTTAATAAAGATGCTGTCTACGGCGAAATAAAAGATGTGGCTCAAAGATCATATTACATTTATAAAAATCAGGTATATAAACCTGAAATAAATAACAAAACAATGTGTATGAGTACAGCAAACAAAAGAATTAAATTAAGAAGTGTTGATGTTTTAATTTATGATTTGTGGTTTTCAGCACCAAATACAATCAGGTTTATTTTTGATTTTAATGATATTGATTATTTAGTTGGATATATCAATAAATTAAAAGAAGAACAAAACAAAAGAGATCCTCAAAACAAAAATCCAGGAAATTATGTTTTTATTAATTCTGAATTTAATAAATTTAAAGATTGTAATGGAATTGTTTATGTTGGCAAAAGTTCATACGATGTTTTTGATCGTGTCATAGAACACTTAACAAACAACGAAAGAGCAAAAGAACAACTTTTCCGAGATATTCGTGATGGAGATAAGTTTATTCTTTATATTATTCCTTCAAGAAATAACGTTTACAATGAAAAAGCTAAATCTAATAATGAAAGGTTAGCTTTTGGTTGTATTAATAGAGTGGAGCGTGAACTTATAAAGTATTTTGCTTGCAGAAAATATAAACTATACAATCGTTCGTTTGGTGCAAACGATCAAAACAAGGAAATAATTAATAAAAATGAAGAATTTGAAATGACTGATTGATAATTGTAATTATTATGACACTCATGCTCATTTAAACTTTTCGCCATTAAAAGATAATGTTGATGTTTTAATTGAAATGATGAAACAAAATAAAGTTATAACTAATATAATTGGTACTAACTATGAGAATTCAATAGTTGCTATTGAACAAGCCAAGAAGTATGATAATGTTATGGCTGTTGTTGGTTTTCATCCGGATGATATTGGTAATAAAGATGAAAACGATTGTTTTAACCAAATCGACTCATTAGTTAAGGATAATTTAGATGTAATTACTGCTATTGGTGAAATTGGTTTAGATTACACATCTACTGTTCCTAAGGAGAAACAAATAAAAGTTTTTATCAAATTAATTGAATTAGGACATAAGTATAAATTACCGATTATGATTCACGTTCGTGAAGCACATGAAGATGTAATTAATATTCTTAACCAATATGCTAAAGGGTTGAAAATTATTATCCATTGTTTTACTGGCAATAAAGAACAAGCAAATAAATATTTAGAATTAGGTTGTTATTTAGTTGCCAACGGAATAATTACATTTAAATCTAAAAACGAAGATCTATTAGACGCTTTTAAAATTATTCCTCTTGATCGAGTTTTAATTGAAACCGATGCTCCATGATTGGCTCCTGTTCCTTCTCGTGGCAAAACAAATACACCAATAATGGTTAAACATGTTTTCAATAAGTTAATGGAAATATATAAAGTTGATGCAACTTCATTAAAAGAACAATTAAGAAAAAATGCTTTAGATACGTTTTTAAATAAATAAATCTTGTTAAGTTTTTTCCACTAAATACCTATGTATGTTGCAAAATTAGTAAAATATAACGATATTTTTTACTATGAAATTAAAAACAATTTTTAAATTCTTAGACTTAGGTGTTGGTATTTTAGGTCTTTCATCAAGTACCTTTTTATTTTTAAATAACAAGGCTTCAGTTCAAACACATAAGAATAAACAAACTTCTAATGAATGTACTTTTACATATGATTGAGAAAATGATTACTATCAAATTTCTGGAGTAACTGGTACTCCAACAGATATTACTATTCCTGCAAACTATGATGACATAGATAAAAGTAGTTTTTCTGAATCTACGGCTGAAATAAAAACAACTCGTTTTAGTTATAATGATTTTTCTTTTATTCATAACAATCAAATTGTTCCAGTAAATTCAGAAATTCAATTTCTTATCGTTTAATTCAAGATAACACAGATATTACTGATTCACATCCTGGCATTGCTTTTAATGTATCAAATGGAGAAATCAATTTAAGTCGACAAAATATAAATTATCAACACTTAAAAATGTCTATTCTTAAACAAAATGATAATGTTATGTTCTTAAACAAAATGATAATCTTTTACTTAAAATTGTAGATTAAATAAGAGAGTATTATTTATGGCAAAAATTAATGGTTCAATTATTTCAGAATATGAAATTAAAAAGATTAAAAATTTAGATTTTATTTCCAAAATTTGCAAAGAAAAAATAATTATTTGCAAGAAAAAACAATGTTATCAATTCCTACAATTTGTAGATATAAAAAAATTATTAAAGATAATATGCAAGGTAGCAATATTGAAGTAAATATTAGACATAAAAACTTTAATAATTAAAATGCAAAAATAATAGAAAATAATTTTGCAAAAGACTTATTTTTGAAATATCAAATTGAAAATCAAAAAATAAATTCAAATGTTACTAAAAAATTTATTACTGTTAAAGATTTTTATGAAGACCTTAGTGAAGAAATAAAGTCAAAAATTTCATTATCGTATTTATATAATGCTTGATTAAAGCATGGTTTTTGCAGTCCTTATACTACACATAAAATTAAAAGAATTGCAAGAAATATTTCAAATTTGAAAATTAATGACAGCAAAATTAGCAATAGTGAAAAATTAATTTATAAGGCAAATATTTTATTGATCGAAAACACTAAAAAATTGTCAATATATTCTAATAAAAACCAAAATTATAAATTTGGTGAAATTATTGAAGTAGATGCTTGCCAAGATAGATTTTTCGGAACCAATGAAAAAATTCATATTTATCATGCAATTGATGCCAAAAGTGGTGCATTAGTTGCCTTGTGAGCTGAAAAAGAAGAAACCAATAAGGGGTATCAAAAACTTTTAGAGATTTTATTTCAAAATTACGGCTTACCCGAAACAATTATTTCGGATAAAAGAAGAACAATGTGAGGAAACGAATTCACAGAAACAGCATTTAAAAAATCTTTAAATTCAAAAAATATCAACCTTTTTACAACAAGTAATCCGAAAGGAAACCTAATGTTGAACATTCTTTTAAAAATGCTCAAAGAAGTTACCCTTATTACTTTTCAAAACAAATATCAATATAAAATCAATTAAAGACATTCAAGAAAATCAATTGAAAATTACAAAATTTTATAACGAAAAATATAAACGCAACACTGTTTGGAAAGATTCTAGTTTTAGAGTTCCTAACAATCCTAATAGTTTCAAAATGGATTTAATAATTGATAGAAAAATTAATGCGGGTGTAGTTCAATACAATAATAAATACTATTGCCCTTTTGATGAACATGAAAATAGAGTTGGCATGAAAGAAGGCAGTTTTATTCAATTGTGTTTGGACAGCAATGGAGATTTAAAATTTATAGGAAATGGCAAGAGATATGATGCTCGCGAACCTAAGGGAAAGCAACTAACTCCAGAACAAATTTTTGCCATAAAAAATAATCTAAATCTTGAAATTGAAGATGTTAATTGTATTTATAAAATTAATATGTCCATAAATAAAAATAATCAAGAACTTTTTGAGCTAAATCAAAAGCATTTAGATCAACAAAATAAAACAACAATTGAAATTATTAAAAATCAAACAAAAATTTATAATGAATTAATAGAAATTAACCAAAAAATAAACGATACCATTTGGCAAAAAATATAAAAAATCTCTTACTAAATTAACTTATAATTTTTTTAGTAAAAGATTATCAATTTGTTTAAGAACAAAACAGCAATGAAAAGTATGTTTCT
Organism: Candidatus Malacoplasma girerdii; assembly: GCA_000770195.1. Lineage (NCBI taxonomy): Bacteria > Bacillati > Mycoplasmatota > Mycoplasmoidales > Mycoplasmoidaceae > Malacoplasma > Candidatus Malacoplasma girerdii. The sequence continues at coordinate 599,442 of CP007711.1, forward strand.
TTAGAAGTTCTTGAAAGAATTTGCAATGTATTAGATTGTGAAATTGGTGATATTGTTGAATTTGGAGGAAAAAATAATATATGAAATTTAAAGAAAAGCGAGTTTTATCTCTATTTAGCGGTTGTGGTGGTATGGATATTGGTCTTGAGGGTGGATTTACATGTTTAAGAGATTCAATAAACCAGAACATTCATCCAACTTGGATTGAAGAAGATTATGGTAAGTGGGTAAAGGTTAGCAAAACGGGATTTAAAACAGTTTTTGCCAATGATATAAGAGATGATGCGAAAGCGGCTTGGGTATCATATTTTAATCAGAGATATAGCAATGCAAATGAAATTTATCATGTTGAAAGCATTGTGGATTTAGTAAAAAGACATAAGAGTGGCGAACAAATTTTTCCCGAGAATATAGATGTTGTTACTGGTGGTTTCCCTTGTCAAGATTTTTCTGTAGCAGGGAAAAGACGAGGGTTCAACTCATTGAAAAGCCATATAGGAGAAAAAATATCCTCAAATGAAGCAAATGTTGAGAATAGAGGGCAATTATATATATGGATGAAAGAGGTTGTAAGTATAGTTAAGCCTAAGGTGTTTATTGCTGAAAATGTAAAAGGTTTAGTTAGCTTAGAAGATGTTAAAGAAATAATTGAAAATGATTTTTCAAATGCGGCTGATGGCGGATACTTAGTTATTCCCGCAAGAGTTTTGCAAGCAGCTAATTATGGAGTGCCACAATCAAGGGAAAGAGTTATTTTTTATGGTTTTAAAAGAAGTGCATTGACTAATGAAGCATTACAAAATCTAACTAATATCAGCAATCATAGTGATATAGACCCATATCCTATTCCTACACATAATTACAGTTTAAACACTATTTATTTGAATCCATTTGTTACTTCTGGTGCAGCTATTTGTGATTTAAAGGAGCCTAATTTTACGACTGATAACTCACAAAAAAAATATTCAAAAGCAAAGTTATCTAGAGGGCAAGGAAATATTGAAATTAAATTAGATAATGTTTCTCCAACTATTAGATCAGAACATCATGGGAATATTGAATTTAGGAGATTGGATATTGAAAATGGTGGGAAATATGTAGATGAAATAGAAAAGGGACTAGAGCAAAGAAGATTAACAATAAGAGAGTGTGCGAGGCTTCAAACTTTTCCTGATGATTATCAATTTATTTTGGAAAAGACAGATAAAAATGTTGCTGTAAGTGCTAGTTCGGCATATAAGATAATAGGAAATGCAGTTCCTTGTGTTTTAGCATATAACATAGGTAAAACACTAAGCGAAAAATGGGATATATACTTCAAAAAAGAAACAGACTAATCATCTGTTTCTTTTTTTATCATAGATTGTATTTCGGATTTAATAAGGGCTTTCTCTTCTTCGTTATATCCATCATAAATTTTGAGAAAATCTAAAATAAATTTTCGAATGCTATTATTAAACCAAGGCTCAGATTTTTTAACTTTTTCACTATTCAATAGTATGTCAATCCATCGTTTAGATAAAACACCTTGCCAATCATCAATTAAAGCTAATTTATTTGCTAAAGAATCATCTATGGTATATATCAATTCATTGTTTTCAATATTTCTATGTAGATTATTCCAAGAGAAAAGTTCTTTAAAAGAAACTTGAGGTCTAGGACTTCTATCAGGAAACTGCATTTTAGAATTTATAGAATTTATATATTGCCCAGTTACTACTTCAATGTTTTTTGATGTGTGTTTTACAAATATTACCCATTCATCAGGAATTATCTGTTGGATACTAGACCCCGGAATAGAATCGTTTTTTGTAGATTTAAGTTCTACAGTTTGATAGAAAGTAGAACCATTACCTTTTACTTCCAAACATATGTCAGGATTAGTATAACAAGCAGATTTACTTTCTTTTATTTTTTGTTTTAAGTTTTCATCAATTTCATCAGGAAGAATAACTCTGCTAATGTTGTAATTTTTATATTCATCTATTGAGTGAGTTTGGTTATCTATAAAAAGCTTACTAGCTATTGGGTTGATAGGCAACATATTTAACTCATTTTCTATAACATATTTTAAATATTCTTTTAAGGGGCGATCGGTATTTGCTTCGTCAGATTGAAAGGAAACAGTAAATAAATTCTTTTTTTGTGAATTTAAAAATACTTCTAATTCAAGCATATAGAAATGCATAAAATAAGATTGCTTATTCATATCAAATTTGCTCCTCAACATAAAAATTCAACCTATATTATAACTCATAATTCTATATTTGAAAACAGTAGAAAGTCTAGCGGTGTGATGTGTCTATTCTTAAACAATTTAAGTCGACAAAATATAAATTATCAACACTTAAAAATTAAAGCAGTAAATAATGCATACAATATTAATTGCGATAGTAAAGAATTTAACATTAATATTGAAATTGATCGTGGTGTAAGCTTTACAAAGAATTCAATTTATTCTTTTGATCCTGCTGGTGTAATTAAAAACGATTATACAAGTTCTTCGTTGTTATGCGATACTTTAATTGCTAATGGAAACAGAAACCAAAACCAAGGGGAAGTAACTTATTCATTAGTTGATGAATCTAGCCAAATTATTAATCCAATTGAACATAATATTGGCTTTAATGAACAAACAGGTGTATTAACACTAACTCGAAATACTAATTACTATTTGAATCATATTCATGTAAAAGTTCCTGTTTTAACAACAGGAGAAGCTGAAAATAGTTTGGCATTTAACATTATCATTAACCGTCACTCTTCATTAAATTTAAATGATCAAGTAGTAAATTTATTCTCAAGTCGAATTACTTACGGTTTGTTTGGCGATGTAACAGGCAACACTAAACAAACACCAGATTTAACAGCTAACATTCGTTTTGAAGTCAATACGGCTGTACCTGCAAGTGAATTAAAATTTGAATTATGACAAGGCGAAAACAAATTATCACCAACTAATGGTTATGAATTTAATCCTGCTAATGGTGTATTAACTTTACACAAAGATCAAAAACTAAACTTAAGTGATATTTGAATTAAAGGTATTTATATCCCTTCCCCAAATATTACAATAGCTACAAATAGAATTCCAATCTTCATTAATCCACATGGTTTATATGTTTGACAATCAAACATCCATTTTAGTAACATTACTGAATTTGTTGCCAATACAAGTAATTTAAAATCATCTAATTACTTAGTTTATCAAGATGGAACGAATGTTGAAAATGAAGCTGATTTTAATTCAACTAATTTTGAATTATGAATTAATAATGAAAATGTTACTAATTCTTCAGAAGAAAAATACAATATTAATTTTAACTCAACTAATGGTTCAATTAGTTTAAAAGAAAATACTAATTACACTATTGATAATATACAAATTAAAGTTGTTAACCAACAAGTAAGCTTAACTCCATTAGAAACTAATGTCTTTGGTATTTATATTGGTGAACAACCAGCAAAAGAATCTAACATAGGATTAATTATTGGTTTAATCTTTGGTACAATTACTTTAGTAGGCATTGGTAACTACTTTGGTTATCGATACTATAAAAATCATAAAAGTAAATAAAAATAATAAATAAAAGCACAACCAATTAAGGTTGTGTCTTTTTTAATCATTAATATAAATTAAGCCAATTTATTGTTTTTCTTTAATGTTTTTAATGTTTTTGTTGAAATCATTACACGTTTAGAGCTATTTTTGCTAGTTTTAATCTTAGCAGGTTGTAGATTAACTTTTCAATTACGTCGTGAATGATTCATTGCAAATGAACGAGTATTACCCGTCATTTGTCCTCTTTCAGTTAACTGATCTTTACGACTCATAGCTGATATATTCTATATTAATTATTTGGGAATCTTATTATAGATTGCAACACCCAATTCATGTCAACCTTCAGTATTGCGATCAAATGCACCAATAAACCATTCAATTTCTTCATCAGTCACATCTTTGCCATTATTTAACTCTTTGTATGTCTTTGGCAATCCACATAAATTGATGTAATCTTTAAAGCATTTAATATATTCATCAATGGAGTTAACATTAAATAATTCCTTGGCTAATTCAAGTGAAAGTTCTTTAAATTTAGGGCTAATTGAACACATATATTCAATATATGTTGGTGTTACTAATGCAAGTGCTGCTCCATGAGAAGCGTCTCATTTACCAGATAAACTATGAGCAAGGCCATGAACCTTTCAATCACCACCCCTAGTATTAAAACTTGATAATCCGTTATGTGATCAAGCTGAAGCTCACAATATATTACTTCGTGCTTCTAAATTGTTGAGATCTTTCATTACGATTGGTGTAAATTGTAATAGTGTTTTCATATTAGCAATTACATAGTTTTTTGTCCATACAAATGTTTGATCGACATCATAATATTGTTCTAATAAATGTGACATAATATCAAAACAACCACATCCTGTTTGCCACTTACTTACTGTTAAAGTGTAACTTGGATCAGAAAAACAAACTAATGGGCGTTCTTTTGTTTTAACACCTCATTTATCTTTTGTTTTAGTATTAGTAATTACTGCACCATAATTATTTTCGCTTGCCGTTGCAGCAATTATAATTACTGCAAAAACAGGAAGGGGATCATTTTTTGCATTAACAGCTTCGTCATTCATATAACTTCAAACGTCTTTGTAGTTATGATTAGTTGCTATATTTGCAACCACTTTTGCTTCATCTATCACACTTCCTCCACCAACAGCAAGAATCAAATCTACTCGTTCTTTACGGCAAATATTAACTGCTTCCATTGTATGAGTATCAATTGGATTCGGTTGTACTCCATCTAACTCTATATAATCAACTTTACTAGCTTTTATTGCATTAATTACTGTATCATAAATCCCGTTTTTCTTAATACTTCCTCCACCATAAAGTAAAAGAAGTTTTTTAGCTTTTATATGTTGGATTTCGCTAGCTAAACTTTCTTTAACTACTCCAACTCCAAAATAATATTTTGTATTTAAATAAAATTGACTTGGCATATACATTATTTTAATCTAATTTAATGTTTTTATTAACACTTAAATATTTTTTTACCTTATATATAAGGTAATGTTTAATATTTATTGAGAAAATTTAATCCTTGAGGTTAATCTATATAATTTTTAATCGATGAATAAGTTGCTAATTATTGAATCTCCAAATAAGATTAAAACCATTAAGAAATATCTTAATGATGAAGAATTTAATATTATTGCTACGATCGGTCACATCCGTGATTTATCGACATCTGGTTTAGGTTTTAATGAAGAAACACTTGAACCAAAATGAGTGATTCCTCGAACTAAAAAAAGTGAAAAGGGATTGACTTCTAAAAAAGAAATTGTTAATTCAATTAGAGACTTAGCTAAAAAATCTGATCAAATTTATTTAGCTACCGACCCCGATCGAGAAGGCGAAGCTATATCTTGACATGTTTTTTCAATTCTTGATAAAAACGAACAAAAAAAATGCCGTAGAATTACCTTTAATGAAATTACTTCTGAAGCTATTCATGAAGCACTTGATAATCCGCGTAAACTAGATAATTTATGGGTTCAATCACAATTTGCAAGAAGAATTCTAGATCGATTGGTTGGTTTTAAAGTATCTAAAATTGTTCATAAAAAAACTAATGGTAAATCTGCTGGGCGAGTTCAATCAGTAGCTTTAAAAATGATTTATGATCGTGAACAAGAAATTAAAAATTTTGTTCCAAAAAAATGATGAACAGTTGATGCATTAACTACTGATGATGATAAATTAATTCTTCGTAAAGTTAATGAAAAAATTGAAGACATTAATTACGAACGTATTAATAGTGAAAAAGAAGGAAGTGGAGTTAATTTTTTAGATGAAGCTTCAGCTAATAAAGTTATTCAATCACTAGGCAATGAATATAAAGTTTATAAGATAGATGATCCAAAATCACTAACTCAACGTCCAAAAGAACCTTATAAAACTTCTACTCTTCAACAAGAAGGTATTTCTAAATTAGGATGAAACGTAGCTAAGGTAACTTCTGTTGCTCAAAAATTATATGAAGGAGTTGAAATAGATGGTGAGTCCGTAGCTTTAATTTCTTATCCACGTACCGATAGTGTTAAAGTAAGTGATGTTTTTATTAAAAAAATAAAAACGTTTATTGTTGATAACTATGGTGAAAATTATTACGAAGAACATAAATTTACCAATAAGGGCTCAAATCTTAAAAATGTTCAGGGTGCCCACGAAGCAATCCGTATAATTGATCTTAATATCAAACCAGAAAATATTAAGGGTAAAATAAGCAATGATGAATACAAACTTTATAAATTAATTTGGGTCCGTACTATTGCTGCATTCATGCGTTCTGCACAATATGAAACCGTTGTTATTCGGATTATCAATAATGACAACAAATTCTATTCATATTCACGAACCTTAAAATTTGATGGTTTTAAAAAAATTTATGTGGTTGATGAAGATGATATTCATACTCATCAAGCTAAAATAAAAAATATTAGTGTTGGTTCATTAATTGAAGTTAAAAAAGTTGAGGTCAAAGAGCATACTACAACTCCTCCTCCTAGATTTAATCAGGCATCATTAATCAAAGAACTAGATGCTGCTGGAGTTGGTCGACCTAGTACTTATCGTTCGATGGCTGATATGGCTATTCAGCGAGGATATGCGGTCATGAAGGATCGTGCTTATCACATGACTGATTTAGGTAATCGTGCTGTTGAATTCTTAATTAAATATTTTAACTTCATTGTTGATGTAGCCTTTACTAGTAAAGTTGAAGAACAACTAGATCAAATTGCTAATGGTGAAATTGAATGAAAAGAACCAATTCATGAATTCCAACCAATTCTTAATAAAGAATTAAAAGCAGCTGGTAAAAAAGAAGATGCTATTAATGAAAAAGTTGGTCGTAAATGTCCTAAGTGTGGAAGTGATTTAATTTATCGTTTCAGTAAAAAGAATGGTAAAAAATTTATTGGTTGTGGTGGATTTCCTAAATGTAAATATGTTGAATTTGAAAATGATGAAACAATTAAACCAACACTATTAGATATATCTTGTCCAGAGTGCGGTAAACCTTTATGTGTTAAATTAAATCGTCGTAAACAAAAATTTATTGGTTGCAGTAACTATCCAGAATGTAAATATATTATGAAGGCTGATGCCAAGAAAATTACTGAAATTGAAGCAACACATACTGTTAAAGATTAATTTATTTATAATAATCCCATTATGGTCAACATTATTACCAAAGAAACATTTAGCGATTTTATTAAATCTAATAAAGTTGTTGTTGTTAAATTTTTTGCAACATGATGTGGTCCTTGTAAAATGATCACACCTGTATTAGAACAAGTATCTGATGAACTAACTGATATCCCTTTTGGAAGTGTTGATATTGACCAACAAGGTGAATTGGCCCATCAATTCAACATTCATACAGTTCCAACAATTATGCTGTTTGTTAATGAAAAACCAGTAAACTCTTTTGTTGGATTTCGCCACAAACAAGCGATTGTAGAATTTGTAAATAGTGCTAAATAAGTACTTATTTAAAAAATAATTTTTGCAACCTTTACTGGTTGTTTTTTCATTTAGAAATATTGCTTTGTTTTTACAGCAATTCAAAACTATTTGATCAGTTTAGTATAATTAATTAATATGAAAATAATTAAAGCAGATAAAGCTCCTGCAGCTATTGGACCATATTGTCATGGTATTAAAGCAGGTAATTTTATTTACACTTCAGGTCAGTTGCCGGTTGATCCATCAACTGGAAATTTAGTTGAAGGTATTGAAAAACAAACTGAACAATCGTTAACTAACGTAGCTACTATTTTAGCTGCTGAAGGATATAGTTTAAATGATGTAGTAAAAACTACTGTATTCTTATCAGATATTAAAAACTTCGGAACAATGAATGAGGTTTATGCTAAGATGTTTGGCAATCATAAACCAGCACGAAGTTGTTACCAGGTAGCTAAACTTCCTAAAGATGCATTAGTTGAAATTGAAGTTGTTGCTTATAAAGGATAATTAATTTATGCCAAATAAAAAATCATTTGGTCCTAAACCTATTGGTGCGCCAAAAAGTGGTATTATAATGAAAACTGAAACGGCTAATAAAATTGGTCTTTTTGGTGCTATTTCTGTCATTGTTGGTGCCATTATTGGGGTTGGGATCTTCTTTAAAAACGGTGGTGTTTTTAGAAATAATAATGGTAATGCTTGAGGGGTTTTACTTTCTTGAATATTAGTATTTATTATTGCTTTTGCAACTGCATTTAGTTATGGAGAAGTATCTAAAGCTAAAACTAAAGCAGCTGGAAGCGGATTAGCGGGATGAATTGAACGATATATTGGATATCGAACCGGAAGATTTATTAAATTAGCTTATCCAATGTTTTATTATTCAATCTATGTTATAGCAATGTGTACATTTGCTGCTGAAGCAATTGTTAATATCTTTCCAAATAGCGAAAGTGCGTTTGGAAGTATTGATAATATGCATTTTGGTTATGTGCTATTAATAGCGATCGGATTAGCTATTGTCTTTATTGGATTAAATTTAATATCAAGTTCGCTTACGCCAAAAATGTCAAATTACTTATCACTAATTAAATTTATTCCAATTACTTTAGTAGTAGTTGGTGGTGTATGAAGCGCTATCGCAAACGGTTGAGCAAACAACCTTTTCAAACATCCAGGTATGGTTTGAGTACCTGATAATGTTAACCAAGCACCAACATTAACTGGCCAATTTAGTCTTGTTGGCGTGTTCGCTTCACTTCCAGCAATTATGTTTGCTTTTGATTCATTCTTAATTGTTGGTAGTATTCAACATAGTGTTAAAAACCCAACTAAAACTGTTCCGTTGTCGATCGTCCTATCAATGTCTTTGTGCGGAATTTTATATGCATTAATTACAATTGCACAAATTATTTGTGGTTGTGGTGATCCTTATACTGTATTTGCTAGCCTTCAAATTAAAATTGGAAACAGTGCTGTCATTGTGTTTAGCATTATTATTGGATTATTATTATTCTTATCTTTATTTGGAGTATGTAACTCAATAATTCTTGCTGCAGTGCGTTCATGCCAAGCAGCAATTAATGAAGAAGTAATTGTTGGATCAAAATGATTTAAGAAAATTAGTAACGGCAAACGTAGTGATGTGTTTGGTGGATGTGTCTTAACAGCAATATTCAGTGCAATTTGATTTATTGTTGGTGGAATTCCTTCATTAATTCTTAACACTGATCAAGTTATTGATGGATTAAGCAACCTGGTTGTAGTAGTAATGTTCTTTGTTTATGGAGTTGTTCCATTATTCTCATTACCGCGTTGATGTAAAGTATCAGAAAAAGAAGTTCCGCACGTTAAATCGCAATACTTTACTGCTCCACTTGGATTTTTAGGTTGCACATTTGTTGTTGGATATTCAATGTTTTATAGTTTCTTAACTGTTCCAATTCAAAACAAATACGGAGAATTTAAAACTTGAGGTCTATTCTTTAAATATGATCATGCAATTCCAAATTGAGCAGCTGCACTTATCTTCTGAGGAACCGGATTATTATTCATTGTGTTGCCTCTATTAAATGACCTATTAATTAAATTAACGGATAAGAGTTATAATCAACGATTAATTTGAGAACCAGAAAGAGCATCAACTCGCGCTTAAAGATCAATTAAAAGTTGTTAAAGAAATAATTTATCAAGCACAACATTTAGTTGTGTTTACAGGGGGTGGGATATAAGTAGAATCTGGTATCTCGCCTTTTGCTAGTGAAAATGGATTGTAAACTAAATATGATCCTAAATTTATTGAACTAGGTTATTTCTTTAATAACCCTAAAAAAGCTGACAGGAAATTAAGCATATTTTTTATGATCATATGCTTAATAAAGCTGTACCTAATTATGCACATCAAGCTATTGCAAAATTGGGTAAGGAAGGAATTGTTAAATGTATTATTACTCAAAATATTAATAATTTGCATCAATTAGCCGGAAGTAAAAATGTAATTGAATTTCATGGAACCACTAAAACAATTAGTTACACCAAATGTCATACTAAATATCAAACAAATGAAGTCAATTTAAATAACTTGCCACCTCTATGCAAAAAATGTGGTGGACTATTAAAACCAGATTTTGTTTTTTTATAGCGAAGGTATCAATTCAAAAACATATAAAGATGCTTTAATGCAATTAATCAAGCTGATGTAATCTTAATTATTGGAGCTAGCGGTGAAGTTATGCCAGCTAATTCTTTACCATATTTAGCTAAAGAAAGAAATAATGCCGTTATTATTGAAGTAAATCCTATTCATAGTGCATTTACTAACAAAATAACTGATTATTATTTTCCTTTAAAAGCAACTGATTTTTTAAAGAATTAAACAAAATTTAACAATTTATTTGAAAATAAAACCCATATAATATGGTTTATTCTTATAATTTATTATTAAGGATGTTTTCTCATGAGTAACAAAAAAAGATTTGGTTCAGCTCCAAGTGCTGGCCCAAAAAAAGGTATTCAAGTCCAAGAAAAAACCGCAAAAAAAATTGGGTTGTTTGCTTCTGTGGCAATTTTATTCAACTGTATTTGTGGTACTGGAATCTTTTTCAAAAACAGAAGTATTTTTGTCAATAACCACGGAAATGCGGTTGGAGTTTTAGTAACATGATTATTACTAACTTTTATTGCTTTTGCAACTGCATATTCATACATTGAAATTTCTAAGGTTAAAACAAAAGTTGATGATAGTGGAATTTCAGGATATTATGAACGTTATGTTGGCAATCGATCATCACGTTTCATTAAATTAATTTATCCATTATTCTACTGAGGCATATTTGTTGTTGTAATGTCTGTGTTTGCTTCAGAAGCATTGCTAAACATTTTTCCGCAAGTCTGAGTTACAGATTCGTCTGGAAATAAATTGCCAGGAACGATTGGTGGCTTTAGCTTTGCTATCGTTTTATTAATCGGTTTAGCGATGTCAATTTTCTTTTTAACACTAAACTTTATTTCCAAAATGGTTTTGCCAACAATTTCACAAAAATTATCATATGTGAAGTTTTTCGCTTTATCATTCATTACTATTGGGGCAATTGTATTGTTTGCTAAACACCCAGATTACAATATTATCACTAATATTGATAATTCACCCGATGAATCACTTAATAGTCTAAGCGGTCAATTTAATTTTTCAAGTGTGTTAACTTCTGCACCCGCAGTTTTGTTTGCCTATGATGGCTTCTTAGTTATTGGTTTATTGAAAAGTGATGTCAAAAACCCTGATAAAACAATCCCTTTATCAATGATATTAGGAATGTTGTTGGCAGGTTTTGTTTTTATCTTTATTACTGTATGTCAATTGCTTTGTGGTTGTGCGTCACCTTACTTAATATTTGATAAATTAATTCCTAATAACAATGTATTAAGAAATGTCTTTATTGAAATTATTTCAATTTTAATTTTTGTCTCTTTATTTAGTTCATTAAACTCACAAGTATTGGGACAAACCCGTTCATGCCAAGCTGCAATTGATGAAGAAATTATTTTTGGTTACCGTTGATTTAAACGTATTAGTAACGGAAGAAGAAGTGATCTATTTGGAGGAACTGTTTGTTCATTAATGTCAACTATTTTCTGATTTATATTAACAGGAGTTCCTGCCATTATTATTAACAGTGACCAGATTATTGATGGTTTTGGTAATTTGGTTGTGTTGGCTATCTTTGTAATTTATGGTGTCTTACCGTTTTTTACATTACCACGTTGATGTAAAGTGCCAACTAATGAAGCAAAACATGAACGCTTACAACCAATTACTGCTGTTATTGGTGGTGTTGGATGTATTGGTGTACCACTTTATGTTGGGGTCGGACAATTCATTATTAATATAATACATGACCCGTTTGGTCCAAATACTGAATGAGGATTATGATATTCAGGAAATGTTATGACTAACCTGCAAGGATGCATTATCTTTTGAATTACATTTGTATTGCTGTTTGCTTTACCATTAACTAATGATTTATTATTACGACATTACGATCGTGAATACAAACAACCGTTTGTATGACAAAAAGGTGATCCAAAACACTTTGATGTTCGATTCAATGGATAATTAATAAATAAAAACCTCGCTTTAATAGTGGGGTTTTATTTTTTTATTCGTTAACTTCAAAAATTGAAGTTAATACATATGGTTTCTTTTTCTTGTTTGCTCAAATATAAAATAATGAAATATTTTGAACGTGTTTTTTAATCTGACTGTAGTTAATATTATTGTTTTTTGCTAATAAAGTATTAACTTTATCACGAATACTATAAGCAATTTTACTCATTAATGGTTGAGAGTCTTTTACAAAGAATGCACCTTTTGTATTAATTAATGGTTGTGTTGCTAATTGCTTTGTTTTTTTATTAATAACTAAAGAAATGTTAAAAATTCCATCACGACTTAATATTTTTCGATATTTAAGTGTTCCTGCAGAATCACCATCGATTTGACCGTTCGAAACATAAACGTCGTACATATCAACAAAATCATCAGTTGGGATGAGACGATGGTTAGATATTTCTAGTATTTGGCCTCTGGCTGCTTGGTAAACATTATCTGGATGAATTCCCGAATCAATTGCATTTTGTCTTAATGCTCTAAGCATTTTAAATTCACCATGAATTGGTACAACATATTGTGGGTTTGTTAATTTCATTAACAGTTGTTGTTCCATTTGTGTTGCGTGTCCAGAGGTATGTAATTTAGTTTCTTTACTATTAATTTTTACATTAGCTCCACACATATAAAGTTTGTTTACTAATTTTTCTACTGCTTCAAAATTTCCTGGAATAGGACTACTTGAAAGAATAATAGTGTCGGTTGATCTAAAGACAATTCTTGCATTTCTTCCTGTAGCCATTTGATTAAGAGCAGCCATTTCTTCACCTTGACTTCCAGTACATAAAATCATTATTTCGTTATCTGGAAATTGTTCAAGTTCACTTGAATCAATGAAATGCTCTTTAGAACAATTTAACAAACCAATATCAATTGCTATATTAACATTGGCATTCATGCTTCGTCCATATAAACAAATCTTACGATTATTGCGAATTGCAATATCTAAAATTTCTTCAATTCTTTGTAAATTACTTGCAAATGTTGCAACAAAAACTCGTCCTGGACAAGTTTCTATAATTCCTCGTAATTCTTCAATTACATATTTTTCACTTGGAGCAAAACCCGGTGTTTCTGCGTTTGTTGATTCACAAAATAAAACATCAATGTTTCTTCTTCCCATTTCAGCAACTTTTAAAATATCAAATTCATCACCATTAGTTGAGAAGTCAAATTTAAAGTCACCTGAGTGAATAATTCTTGCATTTTTTGTTTCGATATAAACTCCAAAAGCATCAGGAATTGAGTGACAAACACGATAAAATTCAAATTTAAATCTTGGTGTAATAATTTTTGTGTTGTCATTAATTAAATTAATTTCAGGAAGTTTAATATCACCAAATTCCTTAGCACGTTTTTTAATTAACTCAATTGACAATTGTGGCGCATAAATTTTAGGAATTTTAACACTACGAAGTAAATATGGTACTCCACCAATATGATCTTCATGACCGTGAGTAATAATTAAGGCCTTAATTTTATCTTGATTTTCAATTAAAGAATCAAACGGACAAATTAGTCCATCTACACCAGGAAAATCATTATCACAAAATTTAATTCCACAGTCAATGATAAATAGTTCATCATCTTGTTGAAAAACATACATGTTTTTCCCAATTTCATCAACACCACCAAGCGATCATCATTTGGTTGGTTCGCCATAAATTCCTTTAATTTCATCCTCTTGATCTTGGATGCTTTGCTGTTGTTCTTCAGCAAATAATTTTTCAATAACTTTACTCATATTAATTAAATTTTTATTCAATTATTTTCAGTATAAAATGGGTTTTCTTTATTGGTATGATCATAATAAAGTTTTCCATCTAAATGGTCTATTTCGTGTTGTAAGCAAATAGCTAAAATTCCAGTAGCATCAATTGTAATTGGTTGTTTATTAATCAAATCATAAGCTTCAACAATGATTCGATTATATCTAGGTACAAAACCGTCGTGTTTATTTTTAACTGATAAACAACCTTCTCCACAACCTAAATAAGCTTTAGCAACTGATTTACTAACAATTACGGGGTTGGCTATTAAATACTTATGTTCAATTTCTTTCGGATTAGATATTAAATATTTATGTTCAATTTCATTTTCATTAAAATGAATATAAATTACTTTTTTATTTAACCCCACTTGTGGTGCAGCAATAGCTATTCCTGGAGTAATATTGTTTTGTTCATATTCATCACGATAACAAACATCAATATACTCTTGCATTGCTTGAATTAAATTTCATTCTTCTTTAGTAATATTATTAATATCTAAATTAGTCGATTTTTGACGTAATCGAATATCAGTATCAAGTAAAACTAAAGATGCTAATTTATTCATTTATTAATAATTTATATAGACCATATTGATCTAAAAATGTATGAAATATAAGTTAGATTATACTTAATAATTAATTTTTAACTATAATTATTGGACTGTATGCGCCTTTAGCTCAATTGGATAGAGCGTCTGGCTACGGACCAGAAGGTTATGGGTTCAACTCCTGTAAGGCGCGCCAGTTTATCGGGAAGTAGCTTAGCTTGGTAGAGCACTTGGTTTGGGACCAAGGGGTCGCAGGTTCGAATCCTGTCTTCCCGACCAGTTATGGCAGGGTATCTCAGTTGGTTAGAGAACTCGGCTCATACCCGGGGTGTCGTGAGTTCGAATCTCACCCCTGCTACCATAGTTAGGAACTTTAGCTCAGTTGGTTAGAGCCACCGACTCATAATCGGTTGGTCATTGGTTCGAGTCCAATAAGTTCCACCATAATGGCACTATTGGTATAATATTACGCAATGGTGTACGGATGCTTACCCAAGTCCGGTTGAAGGGATCGGTCTTGAAAACCGACAGGTGTCGAAAGGCACGCGGGGGTTCGAATCCCTCAGCATCCGCCATTTATACCGCGGAGTAGAGCAGTCTGGTAGCTCGTCAGTCTCATAATCTGAAGGACGTTGGTTCAAATCCAACCTCCGCAACCATTTACGGTCTAGTGGTGTACCGGTTAACATGCCTCTCTGTCACAGAGGAGATTGCGGGTTCGATTCCCGTCTGGACCGCCATATTAAGGTTTCATAGCTCAGTCAGTAGAGCAAAGGACTGAAAATCCTTGTGTCGACAGTGCAATTCTGTCTGAAACCACCATAGAAAATGACTACTTACAATAAGTAGTCATTTTTTATTTTATTCTTATAATAGTTTTAATTTATGGCAATCATTAACGGCAAGGCAATCGCTGAGCAAATTAAACAAGAGTTAAAATTACAAGCAGCTAATTTAATTAAAAAACGAATTAGACCAACGTTAGCTGTTGTTCAAGTTGGAAACAATGAGGCAAGTAATATTTATATTCGTAATAAGAAAAAAATAGCTGAGGAATTAAATATTAAATTTATTCATTTACACTTTGGTGAAAAAATTACAACTAATGATTTACTAAATGAAATCAATAAAATTAATCTTGATAAAACAATTCATGGTTTGTTTGTGCAATTACCATTACCAAAACATATAAATGAATTTGCAATTATTAATGCAATTGATCCTAATAAAGATGTTGATTGTTTTTCAATTGCTAATATCGGTAGATTATGAAGTGCCAAACCCAACGATTTAATAATTAAACCAAACACACCAGCAGGTATTATTGAATTAATTAAAAGAAGTGGTATAAGTCTTGAAGGAAAAAATGTAACAGTAATTGGCAGAAGTAATATTGTTGGTAAACCATTAATAGCTTTATTAATGATGGAAAACGCCACTGTTACTGTGTGTCATTCTAAAACAAAAAACTTAGCAAAGGTTTGTGCTAAAGCAGATATATTAATTTCTGCAGTTGGCAAAGCTAAGTTAGTTACAGAAGATTTTGTTAAAAAAGGCGCTGTTGTAATTGATGTTGGTATTAATCGTGATGAAAGTGGCAAAATTTGCGGTGATGTTGATTTTAATCCGGTTCAATTAAAAACTAACATGATTACTCCTGTTCCTGGAGGAGTTGGGCCAATGACTGTTGTAATGCTAATGAAAAATTTAATTGAGTTAGCTAAAAACTATCGTAAATAAATTATTAATTTATAAATTTATCAATAATTTTTTTAGTTTGCTTTAAATTTTCCACATGTGAAATGTGCATTGAATTTTTAATTATATGTACTTTTATGTTTTTGTTTTTCTTAAAAAATTTAGTTGCTGATTTACACGGAGTAATTAAATCTTTATCGCCCAAGAGTACAATAGTGGGGTGATTAACATTTAAATATATTCTTCTTGAGTGTAACATTTCACTTGGACTATAAACAATTTTCTTTCATCAATAATTCATTGTTTTGTAGTTGTCTTTAATAAAATTTACGTAATAACTTCATGTGTTAATAGCATGTTGAGATTTAGCTAGTTCTTTATAATTAACTGCTTGCCATTTCAATAATTTTATTCGTTCATCAATACTTGTTGGAAGCATATTGAAATAAAAATAAAATCAATATCTATAAGCAAAATGCGTAATAGGATTTTCAAAAATTAAATATTTAATTCTTTCTGGTACGTGGGTTGCGACCTCTGCAGCATATACACAACCTAATGAATGAGCAATAATAATTACATTATTTAATTTTTTATTACGAATAAATTCAGCAATGTATTTTCCTTGATTTTTAATTTTACAGTGTTGTTTAATTAACTTTTTATTAAATGGTAAATTGTTTTTACCAACCCCGATAACATTTAAATTAAAGCAATTATATTCATTAATATATTGTCGGTAGGTTTTGACTAATTTACAATCAAAGGCAAAACCTGAAAGAAACAAAATATTTCCTTTAGGTTTTTTACTTAAGCTTTTGTATTCAGAATAATCAAAAGAAAATTTACACATGGTTATTTAAATTTAAAAACATTTGATAAATTATTGATTCAGGAATTTCTTCACTTCTAACTTTTTCATCTAAATTAAACTTATTAAAGAGATATTCAATTTTTTCATTATAAATAGTGTGCTTTAAATTATTCTTAAGTGTTTTTCTTTTTGAAAGAAAAATTAATTTTAAAAATTTATCGTAACTACTATTAAAATCATCACTATGTTTTTCTAATTTAATAAATTTTGATTCAACCTCTGGTGCTGGATTAAAACAATTTTTACCAACATGGATTAATTCACTACACGTGGCTTGATGCTGAAATAAAACACTAAAACTGTTATATTGTTTTGTTTTAGGTTTTGCAATTAAGCGTTGGGCAACTTCTTGCTGCAACATACAATACATTGTTTTAATATTTAATGTTTTTAAAAACTTAATCACAATAAGCGAACTAATTGAATAAGGAAGGTTGGCTACAATGATTGGATTTTTATGTTTGTTAGTGATTACACTAAAATCAAAATCAAGAATGTTTTCATTGAATAATTGAGTGTTTTTCTTATCGCTTAATCGTTCATTCAAATAATCGTATAAACGTTTATCTAATTCAATTAAATATAGTGGTTTTTCTAATTCAATTAATTTGCTTGTAAGCACTCCTAGCCCTGGTCCAATTTCAATAATTGCATCAACATTATCAATATCTATGTTCATGATAATTTCATTTAAAATATCTTCATTAATTAAAAAGTTTTGTCCTAGCTTTTTGCTGGGAACAAACTTTTTTTCTTTAATAAATTTATTTGGATTAATAAATTTCATTAAGCAATTTCAATATGTCCAATTGATGATTTAAATTTCATTTCTCGTTGACGCAAAATAATGCGGTGCATAATATACGACTGAAGAATTGAAATCAAGGCATTAAAGAATCAATAAACCCCTACTCCTGTTGGTGTAAAGGCCACAATCAACGACATTGCTCCTGTAAAGATGTATTGGAACATCATTCGTTTTTTTGTTTCTTTCTTACCTTTAGAAGTGTTTGCGTTTGAAGCTCGATTACGTTGTTTACCTCAATATGTAGGTAACCAAGTTGATAAGAATTGTGTTGGAATTGCCACAATTAAGAAAAATAAATATATTCATCCGTCACCAATAAAGTTATTAAATACTTGTGTTGATGGTGTGTATGAGAAATTTCAAATATTGAATAAAACTGTTGCTTTAAGTGGTCTAAGAATTGTAACTACCCGATAAATAATTAAGAAAATTGGTAGTGTAATTAAAATTTGTTCAAATGCAGCAAATGGATGAATATTATTTTTAGCATATAAATCCATGGTTTCTTGTTGCTTCATTTGTTTTGATTGAGCATCTTTTAATCCTTTGTATTTGGCATTAATTTCAGCTAGTTTGCCGCTTACTTCGTTCATTTTTTCGTTTTGTAAGGTTGATTTAATTGTTGCTAACATTGTTAATAAACGAATAATAACAATTAATACAACAATTCCTAACAATCCATTCAGTCCACCTCATCAATTATGACCAGCATAAGTTATTTGCATTGTTAATCATGCTCCTGGTCAAACAAACCACGCATAAAAAGGCCCATATTGCATTGATCAATATGTAAAAACGTGGTTTTGATTAAATGCTGTTGATCCAACATCATATTGATATAAACCGGTTGTCCCAAAATTAAATCCATATTCGAGACCTGAACCAATCGCTTGGCTGCTTGCTACAGTCGGATCAAAAGATGTTTGGAAACACCCTCACATCCCCATTACAAAGAAAAACAAAAGAATAAGAATTTTTGATCACTTTCAAATTCCTTTAATTACATCTTTAGTTTTTGATACTTTGCTTTTTGGTTTAACTCAAAAAGGACTAAAAACATCGTTGTTTTTATCGCTTTTATTGTTGAAGCTAAAGACTGGTTTTTTACTCATATTTGATCTTTTTTAAAAGTGTTTGAAATTCCTTGTAATTGTTTTTATATTCATTCGTCAAATAGTTTTTTTTTACAATAATGACACAATTAATTTTGTGATAATTTTCCATTTTTTGAACATAAGAACGAATTTGACGACGGATCTTGTTACGAATGACAGCAGTTCGAAATGTTTTTTTATTTAAAGCAATTAAGAATTGAAATTTTCCAATTTTATTTTTTTTATATTTGATTGTGTAAATTGAATTATCAACTCTGCATCCTTTATCAAATAAAAAAGAAATGTCTTCTTTTTTTCTTAAACTACAAAACTTTTGATTATTCATCAGCTGATGAAAGTTTGACTCTTCCTTTTAATCGACGCTTAGCTAATAATTTACGTCCTTTAGAAGTACTAGAACGTTTACGAAATCCAGATACTTTCGCTCGTTTACGTTTGTTTGGTTGAAATGTACGCTTCATATTTTAGATAGTTTATATATTATATATATTAATAATAAGCGTTTTTTTGTGT